>JASHUH010000169.1 GCA_030040115.1 Acidobacteriaceae bacterium
GAAGCAGGCGCGCTCACAGTTGCGGGGCAGTGGCGGATTTTCACCGCCTTCCCGAGCATCCTGGGCGATTGCTGTGGTGGACGAGGCTGTTCCTCGACGGAACAACCGCTATGTCATGAAAGCAGTTTTCATGACATGAACTTTATATCCGGATGGCCGGCGCGGTGTCAAAGGCGCAGACTTGCGTTCAGTGGAAATCGTGGGAGCGAATCGCAGCGCTGGTGATCTCGAGAGGCTCGATGCGTTCGCCTTTCACGTGAATCACGCCGTCCTGATTTTGCAAGGGGCCTTCAACGCGTAAAAAGCGGCTGGGCGTCACCACGACGCGATCGCGCTCGAAAATAGGCGGGCCTCTTTCGCTTTTTGTTTGCTTACAGTAGGTTTGCTCCAATCCCTCCTCTTTGTCAAAACTGCGCTGCGTCCGCTGCCCCATGCAGCCCTTGGTCCGGCCGCGCCTTTCTATTTGCGCCCCGTCTATACTGGGAAGAGCAATGGTTCCCTTTATCCACCTCGGCTTCCTCAACATCCCTACTTTCGGCCTCATGCTTTGGCTGGCCGCCGTCTGCGCCGCATTCGTGATGGATCGCTGCTTTCGCCGCGCCAGAGTCGACGCCGACGCCGTGGGCATGGTCGCCATTGCTGTGGTAGCGGGCATTGTGGGCGCAAAGCTTTGGCACGTCCTCGACACCCCGTCCGATTTTCACGAACTCGGCTGGCGGGCGCTATGGGATTCGGCCGGGTTCGCCTGGTATGGTGGACTGATCTTCGGCATCGCCGCCTTGGTCTATCAAGGTTGGCGGGCCAAGATCGGCGCCGTGCGCACCTTGGATCTGGCTGCTCCGGCTGCCGCCATGGGGTATGGCGTCGGGCGCATTGGCTGTTTTCTCTCCGGCGACGGCGACTACGGCATCGCCATCAAGCCGATGCACTTTCTCGGATTGACCTTCCATCCCTGGGGCATGGCCTTTCCCCATGGCCTCATGCCCGTCTTCGTCCCCGTCTACCCCACCCCGCTCTATGAACTGGCAGGGGGCTTGGTCATCGGCTGGTGGCTCTGGCGCCGCCTGGGAAAACCCCATGCCACCGGCGCCATTCTCGGCCAGTATCTGCTTCTCACCGGCTTGGCCCGTTTTCTCGTGGAGTTCATCCGCCGGAATCCGAAGGTCCTTTGGGGCCTCTCCAACGCGCAGTTGGCCAGCGCCGCAGCGGCGATTGCCGGGCTCGCTCTGGTCTGGTGGACGGCCCGCCGTCCCGCTGCCCAGCCCCGTCTGGCGGCAAAAAAGGCTTCTCCCCCCGTTGAGAAGCCAGCTTAAGCGGTTTAGGAAATGCTCTGGGGAGAAGCCAAAGAAGCTGAGCCGACGCGACCCCAAGGAGCGGCGGCCCTGCACGATTCTGGCGGTCCTACCTTGATTTCCTAAACCGCCATAGAGCGGCTCCAGAGATCGTTCCTCCTGATTTCATCCCACGTGCGCAGGCAGGGTCGGCGCGTCCGCTCGCATGGCCCTCGCCGTTACAACCGGCATCCAACGAAATGGAAGGAATGAAGGGGCCGGCGGAAGCTCGGATCGAGACTCCGCGGACGTCCGGCCGAACTTCGGGCAAGACTTGCACGAAAAGATTTTTAAGGCAGGGGCTCAAAAAATCAACAGGAAGAGGAGCTCATTCGAGGAAGTGCGGAAAGACTGCTGGTTTCGATCGCATGCGAGATGTGAGTCGGCCATGGACGCTGCTTAAGTGACATAGCAGTGTTGTTGAGATCAAATTCGTTTCCGCGCCCAAACAAGCAGAGGTGGCTGGGTCGTTTTCCTTCCCCGCATCCGGGTTGGGAGGGGCGGGGATGGGTGATTTTAATCGTTCTTCAAAACCTGAGCGGGAGCGATCCTTCCTTCCACAATCTGTCGAGCCGGGTTTTGCAGCGTCAACCTTCGCACATCGTTTTCATAGCGCACGCGGTCGTCGGAATTCCTGGACCGGTTCTTCGCCGCGTGCGCCGTTCGGCATTCCGCCGCTGGCGTGGGGTGGCTTTCCGTCGGCCGCGGAGACTAGCCTTCGGACGCGAGCGGAGTCCTCCCTCGACGCGCCGGAAGAAGCCCGGTTGCTCCGGTCTTTCTCCGATCCTTGCTACCATCTGGCGGAAACGCGGAAGTAAATATTTTCCTCGGAGAGGTTAGTTTATGAATACCAGAGCAAAGGCAGTTGCCGTTTCGACTGTCGGCTATATGTGCTTGGCCATTACCGGATGGATGCTCCAGATGTCAAACGCTTCCTGGTTTTCGAGGCAGTACGGCTTGGCGATCTTGTACCCGCTGGCCATTCTCCTCGCGGTGATGGGCATTCTGTCCTTCGCACAGAATCGCGGCCTTGACTCCATCGTCTTTTTTGGCGGGGCTGGTCTGCTGGGAACGCTCGGTGCGTACTTCCCGGCGCATGCTTTAGCCGGAGCGGTGGCGCCGGCCTCCTATCTGGGTTGGTTCGCATGCCTGTGGGGGATTTTCTTTTTGTACGTTTGGGCAGGTTCGTTTAAGAGTGGGGTTCCTCGCATGCTCTTCCTGCTGGCCCTTTGGCTCTCGTTGGGCTGCATCGCCATCGGAGACTGGTCGGGAGTGGGCGGTTGGATCATGGCAGGCGGTTATCTGGGCTTGATCAGCTCCGTATTGGCGTTTGTTGCTTCGGGGTCTGAGATCGTCGGCTATGGTCGCACCACCAACCCCAACCTGGAAGTTGCGGGAACCGCGCCACGGCCCATGGCTGCGGATTGATGTGGGCCTGCGCTGTAGATTGAATCTGGGTCTGCGCTCCCTACAGCGCAATCGAGCAGCCGGAGCGTAAAAGTCGACCGATCGGCTGGATTTCCGGCGAGGTGCGCCTCTCCCGGCGTCCGGGCCGGTGGCACAGTGTCAGGTCTAGGCCGAGTCTTGTTTCGCGAGAGCACGCCGTGAAGCAACTGCTTCACGGCGGCTCGCGCATACGAGACCAAAAGTGCGCCCCTCAACAGTTGCCCTTTGCTGCGGCGCCGCCGGTTTACGGCCGGATCATCGCGAGCCCGGTGGCGGGGTCGATCTGCTTTCGCAGGTGCAGTGGGCTTTCGGTCAGGATCACTTCGCACGTGGGCCGGATGTGCGCCTCCAGCAGATGCCCGCCATGCGCAGTGCCATCGGATTTGGCCACGACTACATGCGCGTGGACTTGGGGTTTGCCATCCTTGAGCGCCACATCTCCGATCAGCGACACCAGTTCCATTTGCTCGTTCAGGTCAACCGAAGGATGATACTGCTTGGTCTTCCAATCCAGCCAGGCCAGCTTAACCGAAGATACGGCGCCAATGGCCTTGAAGCTGCTTCCGGCAAGTTTCTGTTCAGTTGCAAAACGGCTTAGACCGGACGCAAGTTCATCGCCGGTTTCAAAGATTACAGCATAGGTTTTCGGCTGCGTCGCAAGAAGCGTAAATCGCATGGACTCTCCCATTCGAAGCAAATGGCTCGGAAACGAGGAAGCTGTTCCACGAGCCATTTAAGTAAGATGATGCGATCTGCGGCGCTGTTTTCTCCATCCAATCCGGACTTCACTTCCATGGCTGCAAATGAACCTCGGCTTGATCTAAATCGGCCGTATTCGCGTATTTACAGCCAAAAGCTACCCTGCCCTCACCAACCTCCGCTGTAGCTCCTCGAGCGTGTGGCCTTTCGTCTCCGGATAGAAGAACGTCACCACGATCAGTTGCACCAGCGTAGCGACAGCAAAAAAAGCGAACGGAGTTCCCTCGCTAAACCGATGGACCAGCACCGGGAAAGCGAACGAGATCAGGGTATTCGTGATCCAGTGGCTGGCCGAACCCACGCCCTGGCCCTTGGAGCGCACCGAAGTCGGAAAGACTTCGCCGATATACACCCAGATCACCGCGCCTTGCGACATCGCGAAAAGGGCGACGTAGAGCATCAGCAGGCTGAGCAGCGCGCCCTGATGGCTGTTGCTGTCGAAGATCCACGCCACGCCGCCGAGGCAGGCCGAAGTGCCGATTGCGCCCAGAATCAGCAGGCTCTTGCGGCCGAAGTGGTCAATTAACGACATACCCACCAGGGTAAAGATGAAGTTCGTGGCGCCGATGACGACGGCCTGCAAGTCGCCGGAAAGCTGGCTGAAGCCAGCGGCGGCAAAAATGCTGTGCATGTAATAAAGAACGGCGTTGATCCCGGCGAGTTGGTTAAAAGCACCGATGCTGATGGCCAGAAAAAGCGAATAGCGGTACTTCCACCTGAACACCGGCTCATGCGCCGAGGCGTGCTCGGCCACGATCGCCGCCTGGATCTCGGCGAGTTCGGCGCCTGGGTCGGGGGCCCCCATATCCCTGAGCACGGCCAGCGCTTCCTCGATTTCATGGCGCGAAGCCGACCAGCGCGGCGAACGCGGAATCCGGAACAGAAGCGCAAACAACGCGAGCGCCGGGATCGCCGCCACGCCGGCCATCACCCGCCACTCAATTGCCCCGAGGTGCGCGAGCCGGATGAGGTAGTTCGACAAGTAGCCGAGCAAGATGCCGCCCACCACGTTGATCTGAAAAGCGCCCACCAGCCGGCCGCGCCATTGCGCCGGAGCCAGCTCCGCGATGTACACCGGGCCCAGCACCGAAGCCGACCCCAAACCCAGCCCGCTGAGCAGGCGCGTCCCGAGCAGCATGGGCCAGCTCAAGGCGAACGCCGTCCCCAGCGCGGCGAAAAAGTAGAGGGCCGAAGCGTAGCGCAGCGCGGTACGCGCGCCCATGCGCTGGCCGATTACGCCGCCCACGAAGCAGCCCACCACCGTACCGATCGGCCCCACGGCCACGGTCAGGCCTTGCCCGCGGCCGCTCAACCCGTAGACGCGCACGATCGAGTCGATAATGCCGGAAACGATGGCGATGTCGATGCCGAAGATCAGGCCCCCGAGGGCGCCCGTGAGCGTCGCCTGCACCAGCTTGGAATTGGGTCGCATGAGTGCTCTTCTTCGTTGAAGTTTCCCAACCATAGTACAGAGGGACCAGGCAGCGGGTAAACTCTCCGGCACCCCTCCGCATCTTTCGTCAGCCACTATGCTATGATCGGCGAGTTGGTTTGCGGCTTTCGAGCCAAATATCTGATAACAGGCAAGTTGCGCGCAGGACTGCCAGGGATCGAGGATTTGCGGTCCATTTCTTCTCAGAATTGCGCGGTTTTTTGCGCCCCCCAGAGCGCCATTCGCGGCGATGCCGACTGGAAGGGCGCACCGCTCTCAGCCGCTCAAGCGGGTGGGAGGTTTTTAGCCGTGTCACCCGTAGCGCCACCCGGCGAGCCCCTCGGTTGACCCTTGCCTTCATATTTTGAGCAAGTGTTTGAAAACAGGGCAGTTATCTTTGCCAGAACCGCAAGTGATTGAAAATAGGCCAGTTATTTCTCTTAAACTCACAAGTGCTTGAAAAGACGGTAATTATTCTTCGTTGGGCGAGTAAACGCTTGGAAACAGGGCAGTTATTCTCGCATGGTTTCGCAAGTGTTTGAAAACAAGAGCATTGCCGAATCGTCCTGCTAGATTTCGCCAAGCGATGCATTCCGCCGAACTCCCCTATTCCTCGCCGGTCTTTGATTGCTGATCCAGCGTAGCGGAAAGGAGGTAATTGCCGGCAAAAAGATTTGTGCTGGAAAAGTTTTGAAATGAGGGAGAACGCTTTGGTAATAGGTTGACAACTATGAATTTAATCCGGCTGGCCCGTCCCATTATTTTATGTTTACAGCGATCAGAAGAAGTTCACCCTCCGCCTTGGCGGGCAAATGGAGGTAATTCGGAGTATCGAAGACAATGCGTGCCCCGTCTATCAGACCGCTCTATATCTCGGCCGCTTTGCAATCGATAACAGCCAGCCATTTCGAGCCAGCTTTGGCGGCATAGGCCAGACGCCGGCTATCGGGGCTGAAAGCGAAATTGTCTGTGAGAAGACCATCATATGATTGGCCCTCTTGCCGGCCCACTTGGATCGGCCGCGAAGAAGCGGCCGGTTGATTGCAAGAATGCGCTCTGAAGCGGGCATGAATCGGCAAAGCCAGCGCGCTTTCAAAAGTCACAAGGCCTCCGCAGGCGGGAAGACGCTCACGGCTCATTTTTCCGGAAGCAAAGGCGCCGCGAGCACCGCCAGCACCCGGCAGCGCCGCTTATCGGCCGCGCCCCAGGCCAGCGGCATCCCGCTATCCACGCAAATGCAATCGCCGGTTTCGAGAACCTCATGCATTCCGCCTGCTTCCAGGCGCAACCGGCCTTCGAGAACATAGATGAGCCCGTTCATGTCCCGGTAAGCATCCATGGCCGTGGCTGCCCCGCCGAGCTGAAACTCCACCATTTGAGCCACGATTCCCGATTTCTCTGTAACGCTGTTCAGCGCGGTCACCTTGACTGGCTCGGGACCGCGGCCGTTGCCTTGCAGGTGGGCCTTGCGGGTGATCGAGAGGGTATGGCGCGTCGGTTCGGCAAAGAAATAACTCATTCCTACTCCATATACCCGGCTGATCCTGGCCAGAGTCGGCAGCGTAGGAATCATGCGGTCCGTTTCCAGCTTGGAGAGCAGCGCCGTGGACAGCCCGGTTTCCGCCGCCAATCGCGAAAGCGT
>JASHUH010000170.1 GCA_030040115.1 Acidobacteriaceae bacterium
GAGTTCATGCTGGAGTGGCGGCTGAAGGCGCTGCGCCACTGGCAGTCGCTGGAGCGCAAGGAGGCGGAGCCGAAGTGGGCCAACATTACGTATGGGCCGATCGATTATCAGGATATCGTCTACTATTCGGCGCCCAAGCAGAGACCGGCGATCGACAGCCTGGAAAGCCTCGATCCGGAGATTTTGCGCACCTACGAGAAGCTCGGCATTCCGCTCGAAGAGCAGAAGCGGCTGGCCGGCGTGGCCGTGGATGCGGTGTTCGACAGCGTTTCGGTGGCGACCACGTTCAAGGGCAAGCTGGCGGAGATGGGGGTCATCTTCTGCTCGTTTTCCGAGGCGGTGCAGAAGCATCCTGACCTGGTGCGCAAGCATCTGGGGTCGGTGGTTCCGTACACCGATAACTTCTTTGCCTCGCTGAACGCCGCGGTGTTTACCGACGGATCGTTTGTTTACGTGCCCAGGGGTGTGCGCTGTCCCATGGAGCTTTCCACTTACTTCCGCATCAACGCCGCGGAGACGGGCCAGTTTGAGCGCACGCTGATCGTGGCCGACGAGGGCGCGACCGTGAGCTACCTGGAGGGCTGCACGGCGCCGATTCGCGACGAGAACCAGTTGCACGCCGCGGTGGTGGAACTGGTGGCGCTGGACAATGCGCAGATCAAGTATTCAACGGTGCAGAACTGGTACCCGGGCGACAAGGAAGGGCGCGGCGGAATCTACAACTTCGTGACCAAGCGCGGCAAGTGCGTGGGCGTGAACTCGAAGATTTCGTGGACGCAGGTGGAGACCGGCTCCGCGATCACCTGGAAATATCCGAGCTGCATTCTGCAGGGCGAGAATTCGGTGGGCGAGTTTTACTCGGTGGCGCTGACCAACAATCGCCAGCAGGCCGACACCGGCACCAAGATGATTCACATCGGCAAGAATACGCGCAGCACGATTGTGACCAAGGGTATCTCGGCGGGACGCGGGCAGAACACGTATCGCGGCCAGGTGAAAATTATGAAGAGCGCGACGGGCGCGCGCAACTACACCCAGTGCGATTCGCTGCTGATCGGCGACCGCTGCGGCGCGCACACCTTCCCGTATATCGATGTGCGCAACTCCACGGCGCGAATGGAGCACGAGGCGTCGACGTCGCGGATCGGCGAAAACCAGCTTTTCTACCTGCGCCAACGCGGATTGAAGACCGAAGAGGCGGTTTCGATGATCGTGAACGGGTTCTGCAAGACCGTGTTTCGCGAGTTGCCGATGGAGTTTGCGGTGGAAGCGCAGAAGCTGCTGGGGGTGAGCCTGGAGGGCAGCGTGGGGTGAGGCGAGGGATCAGGTTTCAGGAGTTTAGGGTCAGGGATCAGAAGCGGTGGGCCAAAGTTTTTAAGGAGAAGAGAGAAGACGGATGGCATTGCTAGAAATTGAAGATTTGCACGCGTCGGTGGATGGGCACGAGATTTTGAAGGGCGTGAATCTGGTGCTGAACGCGGGCGAGGTGCACTCCATCATGGGTCCGAACGGCTCAGGCAAGAGCACGCTGGCGCAAGTGCTGGCGCGGCGCGAGGCCTACGAGGTCACGCGGGGCCGCATCTTTTACCAGGGTAAGGACCTGCTGCAGATGAAGCCGGAAGAGGCGGCGTGCGAAGGCGTGTTTTTGGCGTTTCAATATCCGGTGGAGATTCCCGGGATCGGCAACGCCTATTTTCTGCGCAGCGCCATGAACGCGATCCGCAAATATCGCGGAGAGGACGAACTGGACGCGATGGATTTTCTGCCGGTTTTTCGCGAGCGGCTCAAGTTGCTGGAGATGGATGATGCGCTGATGAACCGCTCGGTGAATGAAGGCTTTTCGGGCGGCGAGAAGAAGCGCAATGAAATTCTGCAGATGGCGATGCTGGAGCCGAAGCTGGCCATTCTGGACGAGACCGACTCCGGATTGGACATCGACGCGCTGAAGATTGTGGCGCAGGGCGTGAATGCGTTGCGTTCGAGCCAACGCACATTCCTGGTGATCACGCATTACCAGCGGCTGCTGAATTACATCGCTCCAGACTTGGTGCATGTGCTTGTGGATGGGAAGATTGTGCGCTCCGGCGGGCCGGAGCTGGCGCTGGAACTTGAAGAAAAAGGCTACGGTTGGACCGAAGCAGAGGCGCAGCCGGCATGAGCGGCGCCGGGATGGGGACAGAGCTCGGGCGGGAAACGATGGCGACAGTGGCCAAGCAAATCGACAATTATCTTGAGGCGTACGGTGAGTTGCGCGAGCTCGATCGGCGCGAGCCGGAGTGGTTGAGGAATCTGCGCGATGAGGCGTGGGAGCTGTTTCGCGAAAAGGGATTTCCGACCACGCACGACGAGGACTGGCGATTCACCAGCGTAGCGGCGCTGGCGCGGACGCCGTTCCGGCGCCTGGTCGCGGGCAGCGTGGCGGTGGGCGCCGAGCAGATCGAAGGCTATCGGCTGACGGACTCGGCATGCCGGCTGGTGTTTGTGAACGGACGTTTTGCGCCGGGGATCTCCGATGCGCGCAAACTGCCGGCAGGACTGGAAATTTGCTCCCTGGCGCGGGCGCTGGACTGCGGCATGGAAGGATGCGCTCCC
>JASHUH010000171.1 GCA_030040115.1 Acidobacteriaceae bacterium
ATTCCGCTGGGCCAGCGCACCACCAGTTTGTCGATCGTGTTCGCCGCGCCCAGCCCGAAATGCACGCGGCCATCGTTCTGCGAAAGATAGCCGGAGCTCGCCACCCGCTCCGCCGTCTGGCGTTTCCCTCCTGCAAAAACTTCAATGCGCGCGCCAATGCCGTCGCGATTGCTCTTCGCGCCAATGAGCTTGATCTCAACCCAATGTCCGGTAGGGGTGGAGACGTTGTGGAGGAGCGTGCCCTCGGCGCCAAGATTCACCACGTAGGCGTCGACCTTCCCGTCGTTGTCGTAATCGGCAAAACACGCTCCGCGCGCCACCGTGCGGTTGCTCAGCACCGCCCCGGCCTGGCGCGACACATCGGCGAACTTCCCGTCGCCCAGGCCGCGAAACAACGTGTGTTCCTGCGGAATCATGTGAATCAATCCGCCGTGAAAAACCAGAATGTCGAGCAGGCCGTCGTTGTCGAAGTCATACACGCCCGAGCCCCAGCTCACGTATTGCGCATCGGTCTGGGAAATGCCGCCCGCCGCGGTCACGTCCTCGAAGCCCTTCCAATCCGCCGCAGATGAAGAGCCCAGGTCCGGAGCGCCCAGGTTGCGCAAAAAGCGGTTATAACTTCCATCCGTCACCCACAAATCCAGCACTCCGCGGTTCCAGAAATCCGCCGCCACCGGCCCCATCGACGAAGTCGCCTCGCCATCCTGCCCGTAGGCCGACCCGGTGTCGTTGCCAATCTCTTCGAAAGTTCCGTCGTGCTTGTTATGGAAAAGAAAATTCTGCGTGCTGTCGTTGGTGACGTAGATGTCGTCCCATCCATCGTTGTCGAAGTCCGCGGCGGTCACGCCCATGGTGCGGCCAATGTAGCCGCTGATGCCCGACTTGTCCGAGACATCGGTAAAAGTTCCATCGCAGTTGTTGTGGAACAGCATGTTGGTTTCGCCCGCATAATCGAGCGGCCCGGGATAATTGTCCGCGGCGTAAAATGCGCGGTAAGCGGGATCGAACTTTACGTAACGGCCCACAAACAAATCGAGGCAGCCGTCCCGGTCGTAATCCAGCCACGTGGAGCTGATGGCCCAGCCGTTCACCCTGATGCCGGCTTTCTCGGTCACATCGGTAAAGTGGCCGTTGCCGTCGTTGTGATAAAGGACCACCTTGCCGAAGCCGGTCACCAGCAAGTCCTCGTAGCCGTCGTTGTCGTAATCCGCCGCCGTCACCGCGATGCCGTACATCTCCGGATCCAGTCCCGACTGCTCGGTCGCATCGGTAAAATGCCCGTCGCCGTCATTGCGATAGAGATGGTTGTGCGGCGGAGGATTCGGCTTGTCCTTCAGCGGATAGGGGTGCATGGAGTCTGCGAGCGGGCGCCCGCTGATCACATACAGAGAAGGCCGGCCGGAGTTGTTGAAGTCAAACCACACGCAGCCGCCACCCGTGCCCTCCAGCAGCGATCCCAGCTTGGCCGAGCCGAAGCTGTGCGTGAAGTCGATGCCGGACTGAACAGTGGCGTCTTCAAAGCGGATCACGGACGCCTGCGGCGAGGCAGGGGGCGCCAATGCGGCAGGAGGCTCTTGCGTTCCCGATGCAGACGCCGGGGAGACGACGCTCGGCGGCGCGGCGCCTTGCGCCGCCGCCAGCCCAACGGCGCCCAACCAAAAAATAAACGAGCGAATTGTCATCGCGCGTTGCCTCCCCCAGGCTGGTTCTGTATCGCTGCGTCCAGCGCGCCGCTCGCGCCGCTCAGGTCAACCGGCGTGGTGGAGCGCAGCAACACGGTAGGCACGCGATTTTCCGGCGAACACGCCGGGCCCGCGTGACAGCCCACGCAAATGCGTTGTTCGCCGCTGCGAATCCAGAACCATCCCCGCTCGCGGCGCAGCACGGCGCCCTTTCCATCAAGCAGCAGAAAGCGGATCGGCTGGTCGGCGGGAGTTTTCACAAAGAAAGAGCCGTCAGGCTCAACCGGCGCGGCGCCCTTCACCACAACGTGGCCCGCAGAGTCAAGCGATTCCAATCGCACCGACGCGGGTTTCTGTATCAAATCGCCGTCAAGAGAAAGGCGCGCGTCGAGAGCCAATAAATTGGCGTAGTTCCACGGATGCAGCCCCGACGGAAACCGCCGCGGCGGCGTGCGTGGAGCAACCAGCACCGGCTGCACGAGGTCCTTTCCGCTCATCGCCAGCACGGCTTCAAGCTTCTCTGCTCCGGATTGCGCGTGCGCTTCAGGGTTCCACAGCTCGATTGCGTAATGCGCGCTCGCAGCGGTCCGCACGCTGAGCAGCCAATCCCCCGATGCGGCTTCGGCAACTTCACCCGCGTATTGGGCGCGCGGCGCATCCACCGGCGCCTCGTGCGCCAGGGACGCAGTAAAGCGCGCCAGCGACGCGCCGTGCGTGAACACCACGTCGCCGGAAGCCAGTTGCGCGCCGCCCCAACGGGCGCGGCCGTGGTCGCAGCGATAAGCCTCTACCCCCGAGCCGTCGGCGTACATCACATAAAGTTCCGGGGTCGAGCCCTGCCCCAGGGGAAAGCCGGATTCAAACAGAATGCGTCCGTCGGCAAGAACGTCCGTGGGGAAGGCGCTTGCCCGCGTATAGGTGAGGGCAAGCGTGCCCGGACCCGCGGTTGGATTGAGGAATGCCTCATGGGGGTTGTCGCCGTCTTCTGCGGACTCGATCTGGAATCCGTACGTGGTGCGCTCGGCCCAAACCATTCGGCCCCCGGGCAAATAGAACGGCCGTTCGGCATCGGCGGTAGTGACGATGACCTTGCGGACGGAACGATCCGCCAGCGTCATCTCCCAAATCTGCCACGGATCACCGGTCGTCTTCTTACCCGCAAACAGCACCAGCCTGCCGTCGAAGGAAACATCGGCGTCCGCTGTGGCCGCGAAGCCCGTCACCAGCGGCGCCGTCTTGCCCTCGTGAACCAGCAGCAGTTGCGCGCCCCGCGGAAACCGCTCTTCGCCCCGCAATTCCTTGAGCCCAGCGTAGACAGGCGCTGCAGTGACAATAAAATCCGCGCCCACCTTGTCCGCCGCCTGCGGCATAAACCCGCACAACGGGGTCAGCAGCGTGGCGCCGGCGGCGGCAAACAATTTGAGCCCTATCCTCATCCAAAGGCCTCCACCAGCCGGTCTCCGGCCCGCTCGTCGAGACCGTTGACGCGCAGCTTCAGGTAAGGATCGAGAGAAGCCATCATCCCATCGAATTCCTCGAAATCGAGCGACTGCTCGCCATCGCTCCAGGCCTTATCGGGATGGGGATGCACTTCCACCAGCAATCCATCCGCGCCCGCGGCCACGGCGATGCGCGCCAGCGCGGGCACAAGCTCACGGCAGCCGGAGGCATGGCTGGGATCGGCGATCACGGGCAGATGCGAGACCTGCTTGAGCAAAGCGATGGCCGCCGCGTCAAAAGTATTCCGCATCGCGGTTTCAAAGGTGCGTATGCCGCGTTCGCAAAGGATCACCTGAGGGTTGCCGTTTTCGAGAATCACCTCCGCGGCCGCAAGAAAATCGGCAATGGTGGCCACCATGCCGCGCTTCAGCAGCACCGGCCGTCCGGAACGCGCCGCAGCCTCTAAAAGCGAGTAGTTTTCCATGCTGCGCGAGCCAATTTGCAGGATGTCGGCGTACTCGGCGACCAGGGGAACGTCGCCTTCCGACATCACCTCGGTCACGATGGCCAGGCCCGTCTCCTGCCGCGCCGCGGCCAGCAGTTTGAGACCTTCGATCCCAAGACCTTGAAAGCTGTAGGGAGAAGTGCGGGGCTTGAAGGCGCCTCCGCGCAGGACGCGTGCGCCCGCACGGCGAACATGATGGGCGGTGGCCATGAGCTGCAGCTCGGTTTCCACCGAGCACGGCCCTGCCATGGTGACAAATTCATCCCCGCCAATCTCGAAGTCGAGCACGGAAACCACAGCTTGGCGCCGCTTCGGGCTTTTCAGTACGGCGGGAGTCCCGGCAAAGCGTTCTTGCCAACTTACGCGCACCGTGCGCGCTCCAATCCGGGGAAGCGCCAGAGTATCGCGATCCCGCCCTTCATACCTCCATCGAAGGGTGGAGTAGGCGCAGTCGTGTGTTGTGCGTCACAATTTGGCGCGCGAGAGCGCAGACGGAAAGCATTTAACAGGCGCTCGCCATCGCCGGCGGACGGTAACCGAACGCCGCGTCCACCACGGCCGCAATGCCCAGCGCCGCCTCATCCTCGAACGGCCTGGCGACAATCTGCACGCCAATCGGCAAGCCTTCCGGCGATTTGCCCACCGG
>JASHUH010000172.1 GCA_030040115.1 Acidobacteriaceae bacterium
GCAGACTGAGCCGACCGGCAAATGGCGCGATCCGCTCGTGCTGCAGCCGTTGATCGATGCGACCTGGAACTATGGCGGATATAACAGCACCCCCGATCATATCGTGTTACCGCTGGCGACGGTTGCCGAACCGGCGGATGATTCCGCCGTAAGCCTGGTAGTTTCGCCGGCGGATATCATCCTGTGCGGGTCCCGGCTGGCCACAACACCGTCGGGTTCTGTCAAGTTTTCCCGCGCGAACTATCGCCTGGGTGGCGGGAAACCCGTTCACTTTGAGATGAATTTGATCGCGCATGAAGCGGACTGGCGCGGCGGATTGCGGTGGATGACCGCCCGCTTTCCCGGGTTTTTTGATCCTCCCAGTCCAAACGCGGACGCGATGGCCGGCTGCGCCGCCTATTCCGGCTACGAAGGGCCGATCGACGTCGCCAAATACAAGAAAATGGCTTTCCGCATCAATTGGAAACTCGATGACGATATGCCTTACATGGGCATGTTCCTGCCGCCGATCACCAGTTCCGAGGAGACATGGGAGCGGTCCTGGGCGTACGAAGCGGATGACCCCAACAAGCCGCACTGGACTAGCGCTGGCCGGATGAACGACTACGCCAGCTATATGAAGACCAATGGCTTTTATGTACTGGATTATTTCAACGTATTCAACTTCGGCGACAGCGAGAGCCAACCGGAAAATCCCGGCGCTCCTTTATGGGAAGACGCCAAAGCGTATCTCGCCACTAACTTTCCCAAAGCGCAGTTAGCTTCAGATCGGGACGTAATCGATTGTGGCGACCCGAGTTATCAAAAGTTTCTTCTGGAGCAAGTGGACCTGGATATTCGGTGGCTCCCCGATTCCGCCGGCATCTGTATTGATAATACTTATTTTATGTTTTGGAATAACCGCGATGCCGACGACGGGGTGAGTTGGGTTCAAGGCGGGACCGCGCGGTCGCTGTGCATTTCCTGGAATCGTTTCTTTGATCAGGCCGGCCCCAAGATGCGCGCGGCCGGCAAAGTAATTTTCGCCAGTACGATCTTTTCGCGCTTCGACGTCTACCGTCAAATCGATGGGTTCTATGACGAATACGGCTACGACGGTCGCGGCTTGAACAGCACCGCGCTGATGGGCATCAGGAAACCGGTGATGGTGTGGACCTACAACGAGAGCCTCTTCCGCACCGATCCCGACTCGTTTTTCCAGCGTCACCTGCTCATGGGAGCCTATCCGACCGCACCCTATCCCTGGAATAACCACTGCATAGTTCCCGATATGAACTGGGAAAACTCGGGCCACGATTTTGCACGGGAAAATCAAGATGGCACCCGCGGCTTTTATTACAAATACGGCTCGCTTTTCGAGCGGGATACCGGGCACCTGTGGATGAAGCCTGAAAAGTATTATCTGGCGTACGGACCGTTGCTGGACGCGATGCGCGGGAAGAAGTGGGTTCTAGCGCCGCATTGCGTCGAAGTCATCGGTGGTTCTGCAAAGGCTAACTTGTTCCAGGTCCCCGGTGGCTATGCGTTGCCGGTCTGTTTCGGAGGGGACGCTGACTTCGCGGAAGTCTTTCTCAGAAATGTCCCCGGCCTCGGCAATTTGAAATATTCCGTGATCCATCCTGACGTCGAGACGAGCGTTGCTCCAACGGTTCTCTCCGAAGCCAAGGAGGGTGCGCTCAGGCTAAGTGTCCCTCTTCGTCATGGGTGCGCGATGGTCACTTTACACGCATGAAATGCTGCCGGGCAAACTTGAGTGGGTGAAGTACACGGCGCGCGACTTTCGAAACAACAGAATTTCATCCTACCCTGGGAGGGAAGGGGCGGGACACGGAGCCAATGCGTTGGGGAGCGCCGTGTACGGCGGCGACGCCGGCACGCCCATCAGCGCTCTGGTTGTCGATGGCATTGAAGTCCACAATCTGCAAACCGGTTCAAGCAAATCGCTGGTCCTGAACGGGAACGTGACCCATTTTCGCGGCGCACACAACCGGGTCCACAACAATAACAACATCGGCATCGACATCATAGGGTTCGAATGCACCGCACCCGACCCGAACGTCGATCGCGCACGCGATGACGTGGTTAGCGAAGACCCAGTCTACGACATCATGTCGAAAGGCAATCCCGCCTATCGTTGCGGTCTCCTTTCCTGCGAGCGCAGGCAGCCGGGTCTTCCTGTTGCCGTTTCTAGGGACGGTTCGCGAGCTTCTGCCCAACACAACGGCGGGCGGATTCGCGCGGTGAATCCCGAAATCGACAAAGGCGCGACCGTGTGGCTCGAGTGATGAGCGCCCGGACTTGGGGGGGGCGGCATGAGTAAACTCTACTTTTTAGCGGAAGGTGGAACCATTCTATTCATGCGTAAATAACTGGCCATCTGGGAGTAGTGATCCTCAAGATCATCCGTCAGTTCGACAAGCGCCCGCGCACGCGGCTTTTTGGCGCCTCGAAAATAGGTAATGGTATCGCCGAGGCTCGAGTCCTTCAATCCATCCAGCGCCTTTTGGCAGGTATCGAACGATTGCTTCAGAATCGGCACAAGTTTGTCCTTCGGGGCCGCCTCTGCGATCATCGGAGCTTTGCCCGGTCCGTCCCCCGCGAGCATTCCGCACACACCAAAGTTCGCCTGGATTACATGCGAGACGATCTTGCCGTACGTCCACTGCTCCGGTGTCGGATGATAGTCGTACTTGCCTGCCGGCATCTGCTCGGCGGCGGCGACGATGTAGCCGGCTTGACGTTGAAAAATCTCCCGCGCACTCGCCACGACCGGGTTCGACGCCTCCTGTGCGAGCGCGCATGCCCAAGCAGCCGCCAGCACCACCACTCCCAGTGCAATTTTCATCATGTCACCTCAGATTCATCCTACCTTGGCATCCTACCAGCCACGGCTCGAGGACGGGAGCAAGAGCAGTCGTTTTTATGAAGCTTACCGGCAAGTCGGTGAGCACCGAGAAACTCTGCAATTGCGGTGAAAAGCGCAGGGAAGCTGCTCATCGAACCAAATCGCGGGAGTATCAAAGTCCACGGGCAGCTCATCGGCAACATGGTTGATTTACCATCAGAACAGACGGGATAAGATAATTTTGAGTCAAAGGATCCGCGGATGATTCGGAGAACATTCTTAAAGTCACTGGTAGCCAGCGCGGGCGCCTCGCTGATCGATTCCGGCATGAAGACGGCGAATGCCATCCCGAAAATTGAACCTGCTGCTCACGCACAAACTAAGAGAGTTGTGATCGGCGGCGCCGGAATTACCGGCCTATGCTGCGGCTACGAGCTCATGAAGACCGGCATCGACGTCACCATTCTTGAGGCTGCGGGAAGGTATAGCGGTCATGTGTTTACCGGTAGCGATGGCCTGTCAGACGGACTGTACGCCGACTTTGGCGCGGACCACATCACCAAACCCGGATATGAGCAGCTCTTCGCATATGCCAAGCAGTTCAACATCTCGGTGGTTCCATATCCCAATGCCGAAGGCTCCTGGCTTCCATACAATAACGACGATTTACGAATGATCGGCGGCAAGTTCTATACGAACAAAATGTTGGCCGATCCCGAGACCCTCTCAGGACTTGGCTTTAACAGCCGCGAGGTCCAGTTCCTATCAAAAAACCCATGGTACGAGTTTGATGGTTTTTATCTGCAGAGCTACGTGGATAAGATCAAGGATCCCTACGAGCCCTTTGGGGCTGGCCTTACCGATCTCGACCAAGTACCGCTTACCGAAATCTATAAGAAAGACGGCGCTTCACAAGCGGCGATCGACTATCTCGGAGGAAAACACACCAGCGCCCTCTACTCCATATGGAGGATGGCCGCCATGGAGTCTCGTGGCATTCCACCCTCCGAAGGCGAGATTTTTCGTCTGAAAGGCGGGAACGAACAGCTTCCCATCGCTTTCGCCAAGCGGCTTGGCTCGCGAGTAAAGCTGGCGCATCCCATCACCGCCATCCAGCAGAGCGACAAGGAAGTAGCGGTGAGTTACCGCGAATATGGATATGATCAGGAGAAAACTCTGAATGCGGATTTTTTCGTGAACTGCATCAGTTTGACGGTGTTCAGAAATATTCCGGTGACGCCTACTCTTTCTCCGGCAAAACAGTATGTGGTGGATAATTTGACGTATACTTCCCATCCCTTTTATGTTTTTGAAGCCAGCTCGAAATTCTGGCTCAATGACGGTCTCAAAAGCATCAACATGGAGTTCGACCACCCTGATATCTACTCGATTTGGGAAGTGCCCAGTGAGACGGAGACGACGCGGACTATCTTAAAAGCTAATGGCCCCGGCGGGCTCTCTCCACAGCGTGTGCTGGCTGCATTTCGCCAGCTATACCCGGGCAAACGAGATACGATCGTGCAGGCGCTGACCAGGGACTGGACACAGGACACGCTTGCGCCCAGCTGTGAAATGGAGCCATTCCCCATAGGGGAGATGCATAAGTTCTGGCCGGAGATTCTGAAGCCCGAGGGAAGAATTTATTTTGCTGGAACGTACGCCGACCTTCTTAGCCG
>JASHUH010000173.1 GCA_030040115.1 Acidobacteriaceae bacterium
GGAGCGGACAATTTCCACGCCGGCGACGCACCATGCGCATCATGCCGCGACGACCGACGACGGCGTTGGCTACTACAAAGGCAACTTTGGCAATATGTTCTTCCTTTGGGATGTGATCTTCCGAATACCGCACATCTCCTGCCAGTACCCAAGGGCGTATGGAATCTCTCACTATGAAGGCGATCACTGGTACGCACAGTACTGTGGCCGATCTTCAAATCCAATATTTCCGGCAGCGAACTCGGGGACGATGGACCGATGGCCCGGGTCGATGATGATCGGCTGGCGGTCCAGCCGGACAAGGCACTCCCTGTTCCCATGGGCGGGGCCTAACCGGCCGCCACTGGACATCGAGTCGGAGGTTGTCGTTCTGCCTTAATGCGTAAACTGAGGAGGAAACAATGAGTTCCAAGACCGAAATGGGCGGGATGCCGTTGCAGTTGGTGGTTGGTGCTGGATGGGTGGGCCGTCGTTGCCGGAGAAATCTTGTTTATTTATTGTCTTTTCTGTTTCTCGGCAGCTTCATTGCCTTGGCCCAATCCACAGGCGCCATCGTGGGCCAAGTTCAAGACTCCACAAATGCCGCGATTCCAGGCGCTCAGATAAACGTTGTCAACGAAGCAACCGGCGAAGGATCCAAGACAGTATCGGATGAAGCAGGCCGATTTGAATTCCCCAGTTTGCCCGTTGGAACCTATACATTATCGGCCGACAAACCGAACTTCGAACACTTCGTGGTTACAGGGATCCGGTTGGATGCCAATCAGACACGCCAAGCCGTCGTCGTGCTCAAACCGGGCCCGACCACTGAAACAGTAACTGTCAGCGGCGCGGTTTCACTTCTCAATACAACGACTGCAACGCTGCAGGAAACAGTGGATGAGCGTCGCATTAGTGAATTGCCGCTCAACGGACGCAATCCGCTGCAACTGCAGTTGCTGGTTCCGGGAGCGGTGAACGACACCGGCCTTAACAACAGTCTCACTCAAAATGCGGGCACTTATAACGTTGTTAATGCAATTGCGGTAAATGGCGCGCGGGGGAACGAAAGTAACTTCATGCTGGATGGCGGCGACAACAACGACCCTCTGACAAACACGGCCGGCGTCGTTCCAAATCCAGATGCTCTCGAAGAGTTCAGCATCCTGACAAATAATTACAGTGCGGAGTACGGCCGTAACTCCGGCGCGGTCGTCAACGCCATCACGAAATCCGGAACGAATAACCTTCACGGATCCGCGTATGACTTCGTCCGCAACGACGACTTCGACGCATTCAACTATTTTTCGCTCGTTAAGCCGACTCTGAAACGCAACCAGTTCGGTGCTAGCATTGGCGGTCCCGTGAAGATACCGCGGTTGTACAACGGCCACGATCGCACTTTCTTCTTCCTTTCCTGGGAAAGTCTGAGAGAGGTCGACGCCAGCACAGTCACGGGAACCGTGGTGCCAACCGCGCTCGAGCGCACTGGCAATTTCTCTCAGAGCAATATAATGCCAATCGATCCGACGACGAGCGCCCCGTTTCAGGGAGGGATCATTCCTCCGGGCCGCATCAATACCGCGAGCACCAACTTCCTGAATACTTTCATTCCATTACCGAACGCGTCGAATAACGAATACATCTTCAATGCGCCGACCTTTTCTAATGGCGATCAGGGGATAGTGCGAATCGACCATCTCCTCACTAGCAAGCAGCGCATTATGTTTCGAGCATTTTTGAACAGGAACCCTTCCACGGCTAACGGCGGATTACCGCTGCTCAATGCCACCGTGGACTTTAACAGCATCAACTTAACCGCGAGTCACACGTACGCTCTCACACCGAATCTGCTAAACGTGGGGGAATTCACCTATAACCATGTGGATATCTTCCGTGGGCCCAGCCCGGTTATAGTGAATGGAACGGTGGTGAATTATGTCAGTCTTGGCGTGAACGCGCCTTCCGATACGCCCCAGTTTGCGACGGATTGGCGCGGAGGGGTGACCGGTTACTGGACATTGTCACAGGATAATCTCGTTGGAATCGACCGTAATACTTTCCAGCCCAGGGATACAGTTACCTACATTCACGGTGGACATACCCTGATCATGGGCGGCGAGTTTCGCCCAACGGAAAGTACCCGCGTGACTGCCAACCTAACGGACCCGCAGTTTACTTTCACCGGCTATGCCACTACCAACGGGCTTGCCGATTTCCTGCTTGGACTTCCCAGCGTGATGAATCAGGGCTCGCTGCGACAAAATCATGGACGAGCGAAGGGATGGGGTATTTTTCTTCAGGATAGCTGGAAAGTCACTCCAAGAGTGACTCTTTCCTTGGGGGTTCGATATGAACCATTTTATCCACCTTATGATACGGCCAACCAGTTGTCGCTTTTCCGTCCGGGACAGCAGTCGACACTTTATCCGCAGGCGCCGATCGGATTACTGTTCGAAGGAGACCCTGGCGTCCTCTCAACCGGCGTGAAACCCGGTTACAACCATGTGGCTCCACGAGTGGGTTTTGCGTGGCAACCGCCAAACATGCGCAAGACGAGTATTCGGGAAGGGTACGGGATCTTTTACGAGACTCCCAATTATTACGAGCTGACTGGGTTCGGAGAAACGCAGCCGTATTCGATTCAGGAAACCGTCAATGCACCCGCCAGCTGGTCCAATCCCTATGCGGGCTTGGTGAATCCGTTCCCCTATTCTCCGCCCACAAACCCCCAGCAGCGGCAGGCGTTTACATTCCTGCTGCCGGTAGAGATCGGAGAAACGCTGGATGCGCGACTGGTCGGCGGCTACATGCAGCAGTGGAATTTCAACATCCAGTACGAGACCATTGGAAATATTGTGCTGACAGCGGCTTATGTGGGGTCAAAGGGAACGCATCTGCCGATTCAGACAGATCAGAATCCAGCCCCTTATGCGCCCGGGGCGACTCTGGCTAACATCCAGGCGAGGAGAACCTACCCGAATTTCACCGAGATCGACGATTACACCTCGTACGGCGCTTCCACGTATAACGCGCTGCAGCTTTTCTTGAATAGGCGCTTCAGTCACGGGTTCACGGTGTTGGCTAACTACGTGTACTCGAAGTCGATCGATAATGGCTCAAGCGATGTCTATGGCATATGGCAGAATCCCCTGGATCTGGCAGCCGAGAAAGGGATCTCGGATTTCGACCTGCCCCAGTCCTTTGTGGGCTCCTTTTTGTGGGCCCTGCCTGCTCCGCCGCAGCGAGCAGCGCGCCTGTTTCTGGGGGGATGGCAGGGGAATGGCATCGTGACGTTACAATCCGGAATACCATTCACTCTGGTGACGGGCAAAGATCAGTCCCTGACCGGCGTGGGCACACAACGTCCGAATCTGGTCGGCAATCCGTTCGTCAGCCATCGGAGTCTAGCAGAATGGTATAACCCCGCGGCGTTTGCTCTACCTGCGCTCGGCACCTATGGCAATGTAGGAAGAAACACTATGTTTGGCCCCGGCACACAGAATATGGATTTGTCGCTATTCCGTGAATTTCCAATCCATGAGAATTACCGGTTGCAGTTTCGAACAGAGTTTTTTAATGCGCTAAACCACCCCAATTTCGACAACCCGGTGGCGACAGTCCCATCCCCCGATGCCGGCGAGGTGCAGTCGGCGGCCGCTCCGAGAATTTTACAATTCGGATTACGGCTCGCGTTCTAGGCGGTTGTCGAATCTGGTTTGAAAGGGAATCTAAGATGTTCAAATCGAAGTTTGCACACTGGAGCTGGGCTGGGATTTTGTTAGCCTCCTCCGTATTCGCGGCGCAGAATAACGACGTCTATCATTACAAGCATCCAATTGTATTCTGCAGAGAGGAAGACAATCCCAACGCTCTCAAGACGTCGAACGCGAATGGGCCAGTCGGAGAAAATTTGAGCAGTCCTTACCAAGTTCTGTTCGCCTCGAAAATTTGGATCATGGAGAGCGACGGTTCCCATGAACGCCAGCTCACCTTTGGAGCGACCTATAATGACCATCCTTCGCTGTACTCCGATCTCGAACATATTCTTTACGCAGAGATGCCGGTCAACGAATTCAAGCCGGAGGCCGGAGCGCGGCTGATTCGCCTCAACATCTACACGGGCGAAAGACAAGTCTATGCGGAAGTGCCTGGCTGTGCTCTCCACCATGCAAGCCTATCGCCCATCGATGACAAGTTAGTCTATATGCGCGAGTGCTTCAAGCCGTACCGGCTATCGCAGTGGGTGGGTTGGGGTCCGGGTAGCTACGAGCTCAATAATGAAGCGACGAACGGAGTCTGGCTCCCTAACGATAGCGTAATCTTCATGGATGAGAAGAACCGCGGTTACACACCCCGTCAGGTCTCAATTGCCCGCATGTATGGACACGGTCGCGGCTCGAAGATCGTCTTCCTGACAGACGATTGTTGCTTGAATCGGCGGCCGGCCATTTCGCCAGATGGTAAGTTATTCGCTTGGCAAACGAACATGAAGGGAGGTGAGGACGGGGACGAAATTTTCGTTGCAAATATCGATGGCTCGAACCCGCGTGATGTCACCAATGCCAAGGGAAATGATGGCCATCCCTGGTTTTCGCGCGATGGCAAGTGGATTGTGTTCGAGTCGGACCGAACGGGACGCATGGAAATATGGAAACTGAATCTGGAAACGCTGCAAGCGACGCAGCTAACTCACGGAGGGAAGCGATATACCAGCTACCGACCGCGCATGTAGCAGTCGGTGGGAGTTCTCGAAGCCATGGAGACGTTTCCTGAGATCTCAGACAACTTCCGAATAGATCCGAAAACTCCCAAGCCCTCGCAGTGCCTATGCCGCACCGTGAATCAGTTCCGCAGTGAGAATGGACCCTAGCCCAACTTCCGCGTTTCGCGAGACCGACCTTTTATTTTCACCTGAATAATGCGTGGGAGTCATTTGGCGACTCCTGAGAAAGCTGTTTTACAACAGTAGGGACGCGAAGTTCCGAGCTTCGCGAACCGATCTTCGGGAGTCACCCAAATGGTGAACAATGCAAATCAGCATAGCGGCCGCAGGTCCGTGGAGCAAGGAGTCTCGGCAGTTATTCCGGAGCCTAATAAAATCGGGGCTTCCACGCCCTATGACTTCTCTGGGCACAACCTGACCGCCTACGGCGGCCTGCTTCCGGTGGCGACCATGCTGGAGAAGCTGGGTTTCCAGCAGCTGATCGAGGAAACCCTGGCCATCCAGCGGCAGACGCGCGCGATGCCGGTGTTCCGTTTCCTTCTGGGGATGATTCTGGCCTGCTACGTGGGCTTTTCCCGCCTGCATCATCTGCGCTTCTTGAAGCGCGAGCCGATGCTGAGTGGCATTTTGTGCGTGGCCGAGTTGCCGCCGCAGTGTGCACCTTCTGGCGTTTTCTGGCCGCGCGGTATCTGGGCATCGCGCGGCAGTTGCTGACCGTGCAGAAGCGCATGCGGGAGCGGGTGTGGGCGGTGGCCAATCTGCAGCTGGACACCATCACGGTCGATACCGACACCACCGTGCACACGCTGTTCGGCAATCAGATGGGGGCGCGCAAAGGCTATAACCCGAAGCATAAGGGCAAGAAGAGCTATCAGCCGATCTTGAGCTTCATTGCCGAGGCGCGGGAATATGCCGCCGGAGCGCTGCCCACCGGCGAACCGGCCCGACGGCCACGAGATCGCCGCGCACCTGGACGCCGTGGGGCAGGGCCTGCCCACAGATGTGAAGCGTGTCTACGCCCGCGCCGATTCCGGCTTCTACTGCCGCGCGGCGATCCAGGCCTACGAAAAGAAGGGATGGCATTACATCGTGGTGGCGCGCAAGACGGCGCGGCTGATTGACGAGTTGCAGGCGGCTGCATGGAAGCCCTCGCCCAAGACCGACGCGGATGAACCATGCGAATTTCTCTATCCGCCCCAGGGCTGGGCCAAAGCCCATCGCTTCCTGGCCCTGCGTTATACCCGGAAAGAAGAGGACGAAAAGCCAGAACAATATCAACTCTTCGATACGCCCGAGTACATCTACCCGGTCTTCGTGACCGACCTGGACAACCCCTTGGATCGGCTGGTCTGGTTCTACAACCAACGCGCCGGAGCAGAGAACCTCATTAAGAAAGCCAACAACGATGCCGGCCTGGCGGCGAACCCCTCCCACCGCTGGACAAGGAACGCCAACTGGTTCCAGATCGCCATGCTGGCCTACAACCTGAACTGCTGGCTGCAGCTTTTTCACCGCGAGGAGAACGCCGCCGTCGAGACCCTTAAACACACCACGCTGGCCACGGCGCGGCTGCGCTTTCTCTTTATCGCCGCGTGCATCTGGCGCCATGCCGGGCGAACATGCATCCGCTATAGCGATCATCACCAGGAGAACATTCCGGGCCGCGGCGGACCGCGCTGCCCTTAAGAGGTCAACGATTCCGGCGTGAATTGACTCGTAACCCTGCGGAGGTTTCAGCGGGCGGCTCATAGGCGATTTTCGCTATTCGTCCGCACGGTGGCATTAAAGATGACGGTGTGGGTGTGAAGCTCCGGCGCAACGTAACCATCGACAGGGCGAGCAGTGTCGTGCTCGAACTTTGCGGTGACAAATTGGCCGGTCGTCTCCGGCGGATGATTGCCGCCGATGCGCCCCTGCGTGTAGCCTTCAAGCGCATCGAGCGCGGCGGTAACTGCCTCGCGGTGCGCCTCGCGCACGCGAAAATCGCCGCCGACAAGAGCAGTAAGCGAAACCGATTTGGGCGCGGAAAAGCTCGTCTCCCAATACAGACGGAGTCCGGAATAGTCACGGAACTTCTTTCCCGCATCGCTCAGATTGGACGCGGAAATATTCAGGTGCTTGGCAGCCACACCAAGGTGCTCGTGCTGCACGATGCCGAGCATAAACTTAAGAAGGCGGTCGTTGGCCCAGTCATTGTTCATACCGCAATACTCCGCGGAGGTAAGCGTCGTACAGGGAGGTGACTCCATAGGCATAGCTGCTCTATGCCCGAAGGTTATCTACGAATGCACTCTCTGAATGAAGGCAGATGCGATCTAAAAGGCAACCAGTCTACCGAGGACGAGCCAAGCGCTACGGGGAGGGTCAATACCCTTGCTTACTGGGTTTAGCAATAGTTCCATGGTTTCCACAATAGGGGCCCAGGTTTCCACAAGCTCTGGGCCTTTCGCCAGCTTATTGAAATCGAGCGAGTTGTGACCGCAAATTTCTTTTCACGATATTTTCACGATTCTTGATGCTCGCAATGAATGCTCGAGGAGTGGCTGGATGCATGAATTCGCAGCCGATCAAGCGCCGGTTCTAGGGCGCGATTCCCGCTTGCCCTTGGCAATTGGGTGCCGGAGTGGCGACAATTTTCTTTTGGCGGGCAGGAAAAGTCCGGCGGGTTCGTCCATGATCTTTATTACCCCTACGACATTATTCCATTGTTCCGTGTTCAGGGAAGCGTTAAG
>JASHUH010000174.1 GCA_030040115.1 Acidobacteriaceae bacterium
GCATACGCGCAGACCGCGCATTACCTTACCTCTCAGCTTGCCGGCAAGAAATCGATCCTCGGTTCGTTCAAGCAGGGGACAAACGAACTTATCATTGTCGATCCTAAAACCGCGGGGGAGAATCCGGGCCTCTACTTCGAGATGGAGGTGCGCGACGACAGCTTCTATGAAACGGCTCGGATCGGGTGGCCGGGACAATTTCAGGAACGGAGCGCTCGCATTGACGTGGTGATTGGCTCCGGAGTACGGGGTCAAAGCTATTTAACGTGGCGGGGAGACAGACTTTATGAGCTTCCGGTAAGCTATTGGAGCGAAGGCCACAAGTGGATCAACAGTCCTGGTTATAGAAATGGCACGGCTGATTTTTCGAGACCGGTTGTGCCTCGCTGCATGGAGTGCCACAGCGCTTATCTCGCGCAGCGTTCGCCGGATCCGGTGAGCAATGTCTACGACAGAGACAGCCTAGTGGTGGGAATTGTTTGCGAAACCTGCCACGGTCCGGGGAAGCAACACGTCCAATTGGAGACGATGGCGCGCTCCGGCGCCGGCGGACCCGGCGCTTCCAACATAGTTAATCCTGCGAAGCTTTCCAGAGACAGGGAAGTGGATGTATGCGCCCTTTGTCACAATGGCATCCGCGGGGAGCAGTTGGCTCCAGCATTTTCATTCGCCCCAGGAGAACAATTAAGCAAGTACCTCCTGCCGGATTCAAGCGATTCCACGGGTACACCCAACGTACACGGAAATCAGGTTGGTTTGCTCGAGAAGAGCCAGTGTTACTTAGATTCTCCTGACTTGAGATGTTCAACCTGTCACGACGTTCATGCGCAGGAGAAACCTGCGGCAGTCTATTCAACCTATTGCCTTGGCTGCCATTCTGCGTCCAGTTGCGGCATGTACAAGACAATGGGCAGCAAGGTTGCGGACAATTGCATCGATTGTCACATGCCCATTCAACAGACGAGCGCGGTGGTCTCAGATACTGCCGGCGAGCTTATCCGGCCCAGAATGCGAAATCACTGGATTAGAGTATATCGCTGAGCTTTCCTTTCATCGCATCCGCCCACTGGTGCGATCTGGCGGAATACGTTAGCGGGTTGCGAATCACGTCGTTATGCGCGGAGCTTCAAACTTTTCGCGAAACGCGCAAAAAGCCCAAGCGCTCGGTGGAAACTTTCGCCGGCAAATCTTTGCTGCCGGATGAATACGAGGAGGTCCCAATTAACACAGAGGATTTTTGCTCGGTGATGTTTCACATGGGAGAGAACGCACGAGGAGCGATGACGGCGAGCCAGGTATCGGCGGGGCGCAAGAACTATCTTTCCATCGAGATTTATGGGTCGAAGGGATCTGCGGCATGGGCAGATATCAGCAGTTGAGCGAAAGCGAGGTTGCTCTTTTTCTCACATGCTGCAGGGGGAATGTGGGGAGCGGAGGGAGAGGGCGTCTTTGCCGATGAACTCGTGGGGGACGTAGTGGCCGACGGGTGCGGAGCGGCCGCGGAGGATGGGGAGGGCGAAGTGGAGCAGGTCGGGACCGTAGCGTTGGGGCTGGAAGGAGACGGTGCCGATGCAAGGGCTGTGAGGGTCGGCGGCGAGGTCGATGATTTCGCGGCTGCCGCCATGGCCGACGATGGCCAATTGGCCGCCGTAGCGGGCGTGGCGGGCGGCCTCGACGGCGCCGATGGCGCTTTCGTCGTTGATGCCGGCGACCAGCAGGCGTTTGCGTGATTTGGCGCGGAGGAAGGCGGCGAGGGCGGCCCGGGAAGCGTCTTTTTCGCCGCCACCGTCGAGGTGGTGGATCTGTTTTTCGGGCAGGGGCCCGAGTTTTTCCTGCACCCCCTGCAGGGCGCCGATGAGGCGGCTCTGCACGGTTCTTCCGGCGCGCGGGGATTCGAGCAGCAGCAAGGCGTCGATCTCCGCCTTCCAGTGGCGCAGCGCGTACTCGGCCAGGGCCAGGCCGGCGGCGAAGCCGGCGCGGTAGTTATTGACGCCGAAGTAGACGGTGCCGTGGTGGGGGTTGACCAGGGAGATGAGGGGTATCTCGGCGCGCAGGAAGATGTCGGAGATGACCGGGGCGACGTTTTCCAACAGCTGAAACTCGATGGCCAGGTCGACCTTGCAGGCGGCCATTTCGCGGGCGTTTTGGATGGCCAGGTCGGCGGCGCGGTCGTTGTCCCAGACCATGAGGTCGATGCCGGCGTGGGCGGCGGCGGCGCGCAGGCTCTGTTCGATTTCCACGGCCAGGGAGATCTGCTTGGAGAGATTGGCGAAGCCGAACTTGAGCCGGCGGCGCATCTGGTTGAGGCGATACTGGCGCCCGGAGCGGTTGAGGTAATCGCGCAGCGCCAGGGTGTGCAGGAGGCGATAGGCGGTGGTGTGGGGGATGCGGGTGAGGCGCACCACGTCTTCCAGGGTGAGGGGCTTGGCGGCGGCGGCGAAGCAGTCGAGCAGGTCGATGGTCCTGGCCACGATGGGGACCCAGTACTTGTCGAGCTTTCGCGAATGGTCCTGATTTTTCACGTCGAGGGGGCTTTTCATCGCGGCCTGGGGAGCAATCGTGATCCACATCGTACACAGAAAGCGCACGGTTTGAAAAGAGTTCGTTGACGAACTTTTTCTTCTCTGGCCGCGCTGGGCCGCCGCCGGGGGGGAGGGCGGGGGCGGGGGCGGCGCACAGCGGGGCGGGGCAGGGGTTGAAGCGGGGCGCATGGCCTGGAGTTCAAATCGGAACTTGGTTTCAAAAAACTTCTTGACATCCGTCTTCGTGCGCGGCTAAAGCTAAACAACTAGCAGCAGGGACACACTGGGTCGGCAGTTCACCCTGGAACTGCTCCATGAAAAGGGAGCGAAGCGGAGTCTGCGCACTCCAGAAGCGCAAGCGTGCGCCCGGGGTGGGTAAGTCGAACCGGGGAAGCAGGCGCGGCTCAACCCATGGTTAGACAGGGCGCGGGTGCAAAAAGGCGCGAGCGGATACAAGGAGGTCGTCCAGTGGCAAGGGCACAGGTGAGGAAGATAATGCGGCATGGCTGGCTGCCGGCGGCGATGGGCATGTTATGGGCGGCGGCGGCGTTGAGTTGGGGGCAGGCGGGAGGGGGATCGCTGGCGGGCACGGTCACCGATCCGCGCGGCGCGGTGCTGCCCAACGCGTCGGTCACCTTGACCAACGTGGAGTCCAAGACCACGTACTCGTCGGTGACCAACGGCGACGGGCGCTATATCTTCCCCCAGGTGGCCGTGGGCGCCTACACGCTCAGGATCTCCGATTCCGGTTTCCGCGACCAGGTGCAATCGGGGATTGCGATCTCGGTGGGGACCACGACCACGGTCAACGCCACCCTGCAGGTGGGAGCGGCGACCCAGGAGGTGACGGTCAGCGCCAACACCCAGCAGTTGCAGACGGAAAGCTCGGACGTCGCCACCATCGTTTCGCCCACCATGATCCAGCAGCTGCCCTTGAACTTCAGCGGCATCGTGCGCAGCCCCTTGCAGTTCATCGAGCTGTCGCCGGGCTTCGAGGGTGACTCGTCGGGCAATCCCCAGTCGCAGGCCAGCTTCAAGCTGAACGGCGGCGGGACGGGCAGCGCGGACGTGCTGCTGGACGGCTCTTCGATCTCGCTGGTCTCGCCCAATTACCAGTGGAACTTCGGCATCAGCGTGGAAGCCATCACCGAGTTCAACGTGCAGACCAGCACCTTCGCGGCCGAGTACGGCCGCACCGGGGGCGGGTTTGTGAACGTGGCCACGCGCTCCGGGAGCGATCAGTTCCACGGCGGCGTCTACGATCTGCTGAAAAACGAGGTGTTTGACGCCAACAGCTGGCAAAACAACCATTTCGGCACCCCGCGCAACGTGGATACGCAGAACGATTTTGGCGGCTTTGGCGGCGGGCCGGTGTTTATCCCCAAGCTCTACGACGGGCGCGGCAAGACCTACTGGTTCTTCGCCTACGAGGGTTTCCGTTACGTCTCCGTGGCTCACGACGTAGGCTCGACGCCGACCAACGCCATGTGGCAGAACGGCGATTTTTCCGCGGTGCTGCCCACGCAGACGATCGACGGCGTTACGTTTGCGGGGCGGCAGATTTACGACTACACCACCTGTTCGGGGGCCAATCTGGGCAACCCCTGCCAGCCGTTTCCGAACAACCAGATTCCGCTCGCGCGGCTGGACCCGATGGCCAAGAACTTCATTGCCCTCTTGCCCGCGGCCACCAATCAGAACCAGCCTTACTATAACCTCAACTACACGCTCTCGGCGCCGGTGAACAACGATCTCTATTCGGTGCGCATCGATCAGAACCTGGGGCAGAACCACAAGCTCTATGGAACCTACTCCCAGGCCGACATGCCGGTGGCCGATCTTTATTCTTACGGGGCGCTGTTCACCAACGACTTTGGCAGCACCATGACCCACTATGCGCGGCTGGCGGAGGACTGGACCATCAATCAGCACCTGGTCAATCACCTCAACTTCGGCTACACCCGCCGCTTCCGCATCGAGCAGGGACCCGGCGGCGTGGGTCCATGGGATAGCAAGCTCGGCTTTCAGGGGGAATATGAAGATATCCTGATGCCCAACATGGGCACCCAATACGGGATAGAAAGCGTGCCCACGCCGCCCGGCGACAACAGCTACTTTGCCGACAACGACTATGAGTACGACGAAGCCCTGACCTGGATCAAGGGCAATCACGCCTTCCAGTTCGGGGTCGGCTACCGGCGGGGGCAATTCACCGCCGACTATTACAGCAACGCCGCGCCCGACTTCAGCTTCAACAATGTGCTGACCTCGGCCGGCAACTACACCTCCGGCCCCAACGCCGGCCAGCCCATCGATCCCAACTCCGGTCTGGGCGCGGTTTCGCTGTTTCTGGGGGCGGCCAGCACGGGCACCGTCGGCGGACCGTCCCTGGCCGACATGCAAGCCCGCTACTGGGACTTCTACGGCCAGGACGACTGGAAGCTCCGACCCAAGCTGACCGTGAACGCCGGCCTGCGCTACGAGATTCCCGACCCCGTGCAGGAGGCGAAGTGCCGCACCTCGCAGGTCAATTTCACCCTGGCCAACCCGGGCGCCGACAACCTGCCTGGAGCCATGGAATTCCAGGGCTCGGGCACGGGCCGCGACGGCCGCTGCAGCCCCATGAACCACTACTGGGGCTCGTGGGGACCGCGGCTGGGAATGATCTACCAGGTGGATAACAAGACCGTGGTGAGGGCCGCTTACGGCATTTACTACACGCCCCTGAAAGTATCGAACTTCGCCAACACCGACAGCGCCGGGTTCTTCACTCCCGGATATAAGTGGCCCACACAAACCAACCTGGAGACCCCGGCCGTCATTCCCAGCCAGGTCACCAGTTATCCCGGCGAGCTGCCGCCCGTCATCACGCCCACCGCTCTCAATGGCCTGGAGGGCGGTGGGGGCGCGGCCACCGGCGGCCCGGTCATGCTGCCCAGCCGCCAGGCGCGGCCAGGCATGGTGCAGAACTGGACCCTGGACATTCAGCGGCAATTGCCCGGCCAGTGGCTTGTGGATCTGGCCTACGTGGGCAATCACGGCGGCCATCTCCAGGCCCTGCTCAAGGACCCCAACGTGCTGCAGGATAACTATCTCTCCTACGGGCCCTGCCTGGCGGTGCTGGTCACCCAGCAGTCCACCAATCCGGCCTGCGCCGGCCAACCCACAGTGGCGATTCCCTATAGCAATTTCGTGAACGACTTCAACTTTGAGGGCGCCGGCGAGGATACGGTGGCTCAGGCGCTGCGGCCTTTCCCCCAGTATCAGACCGAAGATCTGGACACTTCCATGAGCGCCAACCCGTGGGGCAACTACACCTACGACGCCCTGCAAATCCGGCTCACCAAGCGCTATGGGACCGGCTTGACGGTGCTGGCCAACTACACCTGGTCCAAAAACCTCACCGACGCCGATTCCGATTACGCTCCCCAGGAGTCGTGGAACGGAGGCTCGCCGGCCGGACTCTACGACCCGGACAACCCCAAGGACGAAAAGTCCTATAGCGAATTCGATCAGCCGCAGATCGCCAAAATCGCCTACACCTACGATTTGCCTTTCGGACAACACCGGAAATTCCTGACCAACGACAACAAGGCTCTGGACCTGGTCGTGGGCGGATGGACGCTGGGCGGGCTCGACAGCTATGCAACCGGTTTCCCCCTCTTCGTGACCGAGACCGGCTGGACCCCGGGCACCTTCGCCGGCACGGCCACCGGCGCCCAGGCGCGGCCCAACGTGGTTCCCGGCGCGGCGCTCAAAGGCTACAACGGCCATACAGGCGGCTACGTCTTCGGGCAAAGCCATATCATCAATCCCGGCGCCTTCGCCCAGGCCCCGAACTACACCTTCGGTGACGCTCCGCGATTATTGGGCGGGGCGCGCAATTTCGCCCACGAGGACGAGGATCTGCAACTCGGCAAGGCCTTTCCACTGGTCACCGAGCGCGTCTTGCTCCACTTCCGCTTCGACGCCTTCAACATCTTCAACCGGCACTCCTACGGCTGCCTCGACGACACCGTCGGCGACGCCGCCTTCGGAGAATTCACCTGCGGCACAGGACCCAACGCGGAGACCAACAACAACATCTCCACCGCCGTGCCCGCCAGCCGCACCATGCAGGCTAACTTCCGCATCACTTTCTAGCCTGCCCATCCGCCCGCCCCCAGGGCGTCATGACCGCGCCGCGCCACCGCCCGTCATGACG
>JASHUH010000175.1 GCA_030040115.1 Acidobacteriaceae bacterium
TTTTCCTGGCTGAGGAGTTCGATACTTTGATACAAAGCGCTGCTGCCCATACTGGGTACTCTCTTGGCGCGGCGAGCCATCCGCCTTCGGGTTGGACCGCCGCGCAGTGAAATTTGGCGGGAGGGCTCACGGCTCCCGGATTCAACGTAGATTCATATCTCCAGGTGCAGGGCCCGCCCGATTCTATACTGCATCGATTGGATGCGCCCCGTTACCACGTTCCGCTCCCCAGCTCTTGTCCGGGCGCAGCGGCGGGAAACCCGTCGTCCCATCCGGTTTATCGCCCCGTTCGCGACTTCAAAATCGGGCGTCGAGCCTTCATATCTCGGGCACAATCTGCGCCGTTTCAATGTTGCCGAGCGCGATTTCGACTGTGCCGCCGCCGGACCTCCGGCTTTTTCGATCCTGCTTTGCCGCGGCAAGGTCCAACGTGATCGTGCCGGTTGCGGAGGGGTTACCCAGCCCAGCCACCAACCGGCCCTGCCAATGACGGCTGTTCCGCACCGGCTCAACCGTGCGGACCTTCACCAGACAACCCACAAACCTCTCAAAATCCGCGGCTTGACTCAACTTGCGGTCCAACCCGGGAGAACTGGCCTCGAGCGTATATCCCGCTCCGGGAACCAAGTCTTCCACGTCCAGTAAAACCCCAAAATCGCGGCTGAACGCGGCGCAATCCTCATGGGTGACGCCCGAAATCTGCTCTACGTTCAGCGATCCCTCGGCCAAACGCTCCGGCAACCCCTCTGCGCCGGCTGCGATCGCCGCCTTCAACTGCTCCCTGCCCGCGGCGTTCTTCTCCAAGAACACGCGGAGCACCCGTTCTTTGGCCGAGCCGGTGAACTCGAGATCGACCACCGCAAGCCCATGCGAGGCAGCCACCCGATCCGCCTCCGCCCGGATTTCATTCACCCTAACCGCCATCGTTTCCAAGCCGTACGCGCCAGCTTTTTTTTAAAGCCGGCACCGGGATTCCTTTGCCGGAGTTCCTGCTTTGGCGGGAGCTTCGTATCGGAGTCTGTCGTGATTCCAAAGCGCGGAACCCGCGATTCCCGGCCGACTGCCCTTGAAATTTGCTGCAAATAAAAAGTGGGCTCTGAGCCCACTCATCTCTCCGCCAGCCGGAAAAGACACGGTCAAACCTGGCGGACAAACGCGTCTGCTTTTTCAGAATACAGCGAATCGCGGCGGAAATTCAATACCCCGCTGCAAGCCGTGGTGGCGGAGCACTACGGCGGTCGTGGCGCGGCGGCAGAGTCGGGCGATTTTGCCCAGAGCGTCAAGGAGGCGCCCGCTTGAAGAGAGGCGCGCCGTCGGAAGGCGATCTCTCCGATCGGCTCCAGCCCATCGAGCAGGCGTCCGGCGACCGCAACCAGCTTTGATGGCCGGCTTTCCACGGCTTCCACAGTCCAGGCCGCCGAGGGCCGGGAGCTCGCAGTCTTATCCTCAAAGCAAGTCCCGCCGTGAGCGACTTTGCCCAATCCGTCAAGCAACAGGCCGACATCGTGAAGGTGATCGAGGGGTACATCCGGCTGCGCAAGGCCGGGGCCCAGAACTACGTCGGGCTGTGCCCGTTTCACAAGGAAAAATCGCCGTCGTTCAACGTGCAGGCGGTGAAGCAGTTCTACTACTGCTTTGGCTGCCAGGCTTCGGGAGACGTGTTCAGCTTTGTGAGCAAGATCGAGAACGTGACTTTTCCCGAGGCGGTGCGGATGGTGGCGCAGAAGGCCGGTATTCCGCTGCCCAAGCGGGAGTTCGGCTCGGCGGAGGAAGCGGCCGAAGCGCGGCTACGCGGGAAACTGCTGGAGCTGCACGAAACGGCGGCGGCATGGTTCGAGGAGCAACTGCGGGGTCCGGAGGGGGCGCTGGCGCGCGAATACCTTGCCGGCCGGGGGCTTACCGATGAGGGAATCAGGAGGTTCAGGATCGGCTACGCGCCGGACAGCTTCAATGCGCTGCGCGACCGGCTGAGCGGGCTGGCCGACGCGGAGACGCTGCGGCTGAGCGGGCTGTTCAGCGCCAAGGAGACCGGCGTGGGGCCGGACGGCCAGGCGCAGTTCGGGCCGCTCTACGACCGGTTCCGCAAGCGGGTGGTGTTTCCCATCGCCAACGAGGGCGGGAGGGTAATTGCGTTCACGGCGCGGATTTTGCCGGGCGCGGCGGAGGGGGATAAAGGCGGGCCGAAGTACCTCAACTCGCCGGAGACGCCGATTTACACCAAGGGGCAGGTGCTGTTCAACCTGGACAAGGCGAAGGCGGCGATCCGGCAGGCGGGTTTTGCGCTGCTGGTCGAGGGGCAGATGGACTGCATCTCCGTGTTTTTGCGCGGGATCCAGAACGTAATTGCGACCAGTGGGACGGCGTTTACGGAGCACCAGGTGGCGCTGCTGAAGAGGCATACGTCGAATGTGGTGGTGAACTTCGACCCTGACACGGCAGGGGCGAATGCGGCGGAGAAGTCGATTGCGCTGCTGACCGAGGAAGGGTTCCATATCAAACTGGTCACGCTCGAGGAGGGACTCGATCCGGACCGGTATATCCGCGAGCGGGGTGTGGAGGCGTACATGCGCGCAGTGCGCGGCGCGCGCCGGCAGGCCGATTACCTGATTGAGCGGGCGCGCACGGCGTTTCCGGGCGGCAGCGCCGAGCAGAAGGTGAAGGCCATGAACTTTCTGCTGCCGCACATCCGGCGCATGCCGGAAAAGCTGGCGCGAGAGCAGTTTGCGGCGGATGTGGCGCAAAAGCTGGGGATCGACTCGGCGGTGTTGCGGGAGGAGTTGCGGCAGGCGGCGCTGAAGCGGAGGGATCGGATGGAGGCGCCGCCCCAAAACACGCTTCTTCCATTCGAGCGATTTTTCATCGAGGCGGCGTGCAACGATTTCAGTGGGCCGATGGAGTATGAGGCTCTGCACCGGCAATTGAAGAGTTTCGATCTGCGAATGCGGGTCAAGCTCGCCAGCCCAGACTGGCAGGCTCACGTATTACCCAACCTTCCGGTTGGGCTCTTTGAGCAGCTGGTATCGCGCAGGCAGGGCCAAGACATCGAGAGCACTGCTTCGACCGAGGAGCAACAAAAGTTTCTGCGAAGAGTGTTTTATGAGTCGAGCAGCCATCCGCGCGTGCACAAACAGGACCTTGCGATCATCAAAGATCTCGAGATGCAGGCCATAAAATGGGCAATCATGATAAAAAGAGCCGCAAGAAACGGTGATTTTGACGCCAGCGTTAAGCTTTCACAAGAGATTCTCGAACTGGAAAAAGAGCTTCGCACGATTGAAGACGAGGAATAGATTGTAACTCGCGTTTGGCTAGTTCCGAAGCTACACTTGAATCAGGTTTTGCGGGAACGTCGTGGAGACGAAATGCTAGTAGAACTGAAACCCGAGCAGGAAAGGTTGCTGGAATGCATCGCCCAATCCGGGATGAATCCGGAGGAAGTGCTCGACCAGGCGTTTGCCATCATACAGGAGCAGCATCAGAACTTGGATTGGCTACTGGAGGAGCGAGGCGCAGTCGCCGCTCAGATCGAGGAGGGTTTCGAGGAATCCGAGCGCGGAGAGCTGATCAATGCGGAGGAGGCGATCCGGATCCTGCATGAACGCCGGAAGCAGCGCCAGATCGCCTGAATGCCCGCCGACTATCAGCTCACTTCCAAAGCGCTAAACGATCTCGACGGAATCTGGAGCTATATCGCTGCCGAAAATCCTGACGCCGCCAACCGGGTCGAAGCGGCCATCTTGGACGCCTGCGAGGTGTTGGGTCGGCATCCTCGGCTTGGTTCTCGACGCGCCCACCTCACGCAACGGCCTGTGCGATTCTGGCCCGTTACGCGATTCCCGAACATTGTGGTCGTGTATCGCCCCGACACAAAGCCAATTCGAGTGATTCGCGTGCTGCACGCCAGGCGAGATATGGCAAAGATTCTCCTGGGGCGATAACAGCCAGGATGGTTTCCTGAGAGGGGTTCCTTAGGGGAAATCGGCTCCGCCGACCGAGAAGGTTGCAGAACGTAAATTTTCCTGACTTCCCGCGAAATTTCCCCTTTAGATTGCCGATTTTGCGTCCCCTTTAGTTGCCGGATTTTGCGTCCAATTTCCACCTCTAGACGTCTTAATGATTAGAAAACAGGGGCGGACGGCGGGTGGAGCGACGGGAACCAGTTCCGCGAAAAGGCCGGAGGGCTGGCGACATTTTCTTGATGTGGACGGGCAGATTCTGGTACTCTTACTAATGTCTGTAAGGATGCGCGCCCCTTTGCCCCACACATGAGCTGCGGCTCGCGGGCTATTCCAGGCGAACCTGAAGCGCCGCCATCCTGTTCCGCATACAATGTGAATCCGCTTTTTGAGCGGGGCAGCGGAGCTTGCCCCGCTTTCGCGCGCGGAAAATGTCCCCAAAGGCACGTTTTTGGGATGGCGCACGGCATCTTCGGGATTCCGGGCATGCCGGACGCATTGGCCGGAGGCGCGTGGCAGGAACGGCTGAACGGGGAAGCCCTGGCGCAGGTGGCATCCAAGCATTGGGTGCTGGGGTCAGAGTTTATGAAGATTCGGGCAAGCCGCAAGAGGGCGGCCGGCCTCAGAGAGTAGGGTAACTTGGCGATCGACGACAAATTC
>JASHUH010000176.1 GCA_030040115.1 Acidobacteriaceae bacterium
GGCAACCTCGACGAGCGCATCCACAACCGCGAAGCCGCGGTCGTTGCGGTACTTTTCCACCATGGAGGCGCGAGCGGATGTGGAGCTCTCGTCGCCGCGGCGGTATTTGCCGGTGAGAAAACCGGAAGCCAGGGAGAAATACGGAATGACGCCCAGCTTGTACTTCTCGATCACCGGGAGAAGATCGGTTTCGAAGCCATAGCGCTCCAGCAGATTGTAATGCGGCTGTAGCGAGATGTAGCCCGGCAGCCCGTTTTTCCGGCTGATCTCGAGCGCTTCGGCCAGCCGCGAGCCGGTATAGTTGGATGCTCCGATGAAGCGCACTTTGCCGCTTTCGATCAGTCTGTCGAAAGCGCCGAGAGTTTCTTCGAGCGGCGTGTTGAGGTCATCGGTGTGGGCCTGATAGAGGTCGATGTAATCGGTCTGCAGACGGCGCAACGAGTCGTCGACAGCATGCGCGATATAGCGTGGACTCAGGCCCGATTTGCCTTCGCCCATCTCCACGCCGACCTTGGTGGCGAGCAGCACCTCGTGGCGGCGGCCGCTCTTGGCGAACCATTTGCCGACAATGGTCTCGGACTCCCCGCCGCGATGACCTGGAACCCAACGCGAGTAGACGTCTGCGGTGTCGATAAAACTGAGGCCCGCATCGACGGCGCGATCGAGTTGATGAAGGCTCAAGGACTCGGAAAGCGTCCAGCCGTACGTGTTGCCGCCGAGAACAATGGCCGGAACTTCAGGCCCGGCCTGGCCCAGTTTTTTCCTGCGCATGAGAAAATCTCCTTTTGACCACTGAGATGCGGTGTCCATGGCCGCCGGCGTCGAAGCGTCGACGACGCCTTTCATTTCGCCGCGCGGCCCACGATCAGATCGCTGGGACCGGGAAGGGCGATGCGGCGCACATCGGCGAATCCTGCGGCTTGCATCCAGGCGACGTATTCAGGTTCGCTGTAGCTGGCGCCGGCCTCGGTTCCGACGAGCATGTTCAGGGAGAATAACGCCGCCTGTTGAGGGCCGGTCTTGTCGGGATTCAGAATAAAGTCCTGCACCGCAAGCCGGCCGCCCAGGACCAAAGCCTGGCGGGCGCGGCGAAACAACTCCTGGTTCTGCTCCGAGGAAAACATGTGACAAATGGCGTTGAGCAGGATGAGATCGTAGCCGGATCCCAAATCGTCGCCGAGCATGTCGCCGGCGCGAAGCGCAATTTGCGCCTCCACACCGGCGTTGCGCACGTAACCGGCGGTGAGCGGCAGAACCTCGGGAAGATCGAGAATCTCCGCGCGCGCTTCGCCGTTCGCCTTGGCGAAAGCGATGGAATAAATGCCTGAGCCTCCGCCGAGATCGAGAATGCGGCGGACGCCCTCCGCGCCCAGCGCCTTGACCACCAGGGGAGCGCGGTCCTTGGCGTTGTGCTGCATCCCGGCGATAAAATTCCGCGTCCAATCCGGCGGCCGCGCGCTGTCGATGGGAACGCGCGCGCCGCGGCGCACAGCGTCGGTGAGCGTGCTCCAGCGATGCCAGATATTAGCGGTGTGCATGAGCCCCTCGCGCTGGTTGTCCTTGGAGCCCTTCGCGAAGAAGCGCGCGGCATTTTGGCTGTTTCTATATGCGCCGCCGCTTTTGGTTAAAAGCCCCAAAGAGACCAGCGCGTTGAGCAGCATTTCGGCGCCACGCGTGCTGGCGTCGATGCGCCCGGCGATTTCTTCGGCGTTGGCGCCCTCGCCCACGGTGGTGAAAACATCGAGTTCGAGGGCGGTTAGAATGACGCGGCTGGGCATGAAGCTGCGGATGGTCTGATGAAGAGAGTCGGGCAGCGTGCCCGCGCAATCGCGGGCAGCCATGGCGGCGCGGTATTTTTCGCCGTGATCGATCGACAGGGCTTTCATGGCGGCGGCGTCGCTCCACATCAAGCGCTCAAGCGGCTTGCTGCCCAGCAGGTGGCGATCGACAATTTCGTTAACATCGGCTGGCCGAACGCGGCGATACCACACGCCTTCCGGATAAACCACCATCACCGGGCCTTCATCGCAGAGCCCCATGCAGCCGCAGGTGGTGAGTTGCACTTCGTGAGTCAAACCGCGAGCTTCGATTTCCCGCTGCAAAGCTTCGCATACTTCGATCGAGCCGGAGACAGGGCAGCACGCTACGCCTTCCGGTTTCTGCTGCGTGCAGAGAAAAAGATGAAAACGGAATGGTTCCATGATGGCCCCCAACCGCAGATCATTGTATTCCGTCGGCATATGAAGCCGCGGCTGTCGGCGCGGGTACGCCGCGACGCAACGCGACCGTTGGGGTCAGGGCAACGCGTCGCCGGAGGGTTGGGCCGCGGGCTCTAGAGAAGGCAGAAGCGGAGACGCAACTTGGCGTGAAACGCCGAGCAAGGGCAGCATGGTCACCATGACGAGTAGGGTGATCGGAGCCGCGAAAAGGCCGACACGCAGGCTGCCGGAGTGCGTGGAGACGCCGCCCACCAGCCAGGGAAGCACGGCTCCGCCAAAGCCGCTCACCGAGAGCACGAAGCGCGAGTCGGAGGTGTGGCGGGCGCGATCCAGAAAAGCGGCCAGGGCCAGCGGGAAGACGGGACCGAGCGCCAGGCCCAGCAGCACGATGGAGGTGATCAACAAAACGGCGAAATGGGAAGCAACCAACAGCGACGCGGCGCCGAGACCGGCGAGCAGCGCGCCCTGAAGTAATCTGCCGGGCGTCAGGCGCAGCAGGATCAGCGGCGTCAGGCCGCGCGAGGCGAGAAATCCGCCCCAGAAGAGCGCCGACGCGGCAGCGGCGAAGGCCATGGTAGCGGCGGTGACGCGCAGGATGTAGGTGGTGAACCACGCTCCCGCCATCCATTCCACACCGACCTCCAGAAAGAAGAAGACGGCAAACAGAGCGATGAGACGGAGATTGCGGAAACCGGCCGTCTCAGCGGTGGCCCGGGGGATCTCCTCCGAGTCGCGGATGGTGAAAGCGACCGCCAGCGCGCCAAGCACGGAAGCAGCGGCCAGCACGCTGTAGACAGCCCGCCAGGAAGCCCCGGCGAGCAGCCGCGCCGCCAGCAGCGGTCCCACCGTTGCGCCGAGGCTCCAGGTGAAATTGAGGAGGGTGAGCGTGGCGGCGCGGCGGGCAAGAAAATTACGTCCGGCAAAGAGGCTTACGGCGGTCATGGGCACGCCCACACTGGCGCCATAGAAGAAGGCCATCGGGAAAAGCAGCGGGCGCGAGACCCAGGGAAACCCCAGGCAGCCCAGCGTCATGGCCGCGCAGCCGGCCAGGAGGATGCGCGCGTAATTGCCGCGGCAGACGAGCGCGCCCGAAGCCATGCCGGCATAGATGGAGAACAAAAGCAGCCCCGATTGGGCGTCGCTAAGATGAAAGTCGCGCGCCAGCGAGGGCAGCAAGGGACCGGTAACGCTCGCGGCCACTCCGGTAAGCGCGAAAACCGGGTGCAGCACCAACAGCATGACGCGGCGGGCCGGGGTGGGCATGAGGCGAGTCCTTAGAGGTGTAATGACATCTATGGGTGGGCGGCTCGTATGTGTCGTTACACCTAGGGAACGATAACAGAGTTGCAGGCGTCTCTGGCAAGGCCGATTGCCGGCCCGCGCTGTGTTACCGTTACCATAGGGCGTCCGCATGAACAGACGTTTCCTGGCCGATGTCCAGGCGTGCAAGCTTGGGAAAGATGAGGGGGCGGCGGACGTCAGTATAAGAATGTCTCAGCAGCCGGAATCGACATCGTCTTCACTCGCTGCGCACCCGGCTCCGCTTGAGTCCACGGCTGGGGTCACCCAGCGAATCCCCCGCTGGCTGGTGCGCATCGAATTGTTCTTGCGGGTGATGCTGCGCATTTATATCGGTCTCGCCGTCTGTTACGCGCCCTGGTCGCGTATTTTCTGGGACCAGAACCCGCTCTTTGTGCAGTTCCCCACCCTCTCGATTTACACCGCCAACGGCGCGGTGCGCGGCATTGTATCGGGTCTGGGGCTTTTGAATCTGTGGATTGCGTTTCAGGACGCGGTGCGTCACCGCGAAGAATGAGTGAGTTATGGACAGCGACCTTGGGCCAAGCCCCGGCGGGAGCCATTCGGAAAAAACCGGGAGCGATTTGGGAACCGCGAAGGTGACGCGCACTCGCCCCTCTTTGCAGAAAAAAAGTAGCGGCCGTTCGGGCCCAGCCGGACAGACTCAAGCCACGTCTCCATCGCAACCCGGCGCGGCGGCAGACGTGCCCACCGCTCGGATTCCTCCCGATGGCGCTCCGCCGCCGCTCAAGACCGCGCCTCTCGCCTATGAGAATTCCGGCTTTCTCAACAGCGCCGACGGGCGCCTCATCCGTATTGTGTCGGAATATCTGGAGCCCTTGGCGCGCTTCCGGCGCGAGCAGATTCAGGACACTGTGGTCTTTTTCGGTTCGGCGCGGTTTCGTGGCCGCGACGAAGCCGACCACGCTCTCGAACTGCTGGAAAACACCGGTTCCACGCGTCCGGCGCCCCGTGAAGAGCAGCCGGCCAAACCTCCCGATATCGCCGCCGGTAAAGCCACCGACCTGCAGCGCAAGCGCGCCGTGGCCGCCGTCGAAATGGCCCGCTATTACGAAGACGCGCGCCGTCTGGCGCAACTGCTTACCCGCTGGGCCAGGACCATCCCTTCGCGCAAACATCGCTTTGTGGTCACCTCCGGGGGCGGTCCGGGCATCATGGAAGCCGCCAACCGCGGCGCCTACGAGGCCGGGGGAAAAACCGTGGGCATGAACATCCTGCTGCCCTTCGAGCAGGCTCCCAATCCGTATATCACGCCTTCGCTCAACTTCCAGTTCCACTACTTCTTCATGCGCAAGCTGTGGTTCGCCTATCTGGCCAAAGCGCTGGTCGTCTTTCCTGGGGGCTTTGGCACCCTCGACGAAATGTTCGAGATTCTTACCCTTGCGCAAACCCACAAGCTGGCCAAAAAGATCACCGTGGTTGTCTACGGGTCCGAATACTGGCGGCGCGTATTCAATCTCGAGGTGCTTGCCGACACCGGAGCCATTTCGCCCAAGGATCTTGACCTTTTCCAGACCGCCGATACTCCAGAAGAGGCCTTTGAGCTTTTGCGCCGCGGGCTCTCCGAAAACTATCTTTCCGCCGAAATAGCCGTGGCGGCTTCGGCGCCGAGCGCCGCGCACGACGAGGATTTGATGGCCGGTGGGACGCTGGAAGATTTCCTCGGCCCGGAACTGGCGAAAAACAACACTCCCGAGTTGGCAAAAACCAGCAAGTGAACTGCCTTCGCGTTCCGGGCGGAGCGCTCCTGTGCGGCGCCGCGTCAACTCCGGCCGCAATGGCGTCTGTCTTTAGAAAACCTTGTAGCTCAATCCGATGCTTCCCCCATAAGGCCAAATGGTAGGAGATACGTGGTATTGCTGGTATTCGAAATCGATGGCGCGCAAGGTGAAGCGCGGCGAGAGCTGGTAGTCCACGCCTCCCCCATAAGCAACCGCGGTGGCTCGCCCGCTAAGGAACGAACCGCTTGCCCACCCCACGAGCACCTTGCCGTAGGGCGTGAAGCCGTAGAAAGTGTGGATGGGAATGCGCGGGCCGATCAAGTAGGTGTTCTCATTGATGCCCGCGTATTCGTGCCAGTGCAGCCAGCGGCCCTCGGCCTCAATCTGCACCCAGCGGGTGAACCGCGCGTCGATATACGCGCCCATACCGTAAAGGGCAAAGGGGCTGGTTTGCGCCACTCCCTGACCCGCATAGTCGGGTTGAAACATCGACCCCTCGGCCCCAACGCTGAGGGAAAGCCCGCTCACTGTGCCTGCCGGAGCAACTTGTGCGTGTGCGCAAACCGGGATCGCGGCGATTGCCATGCAAAACAAAACACATCTGGAGAATCTCATAGGCCAAAAAACGTCCGAAATTCCGGCTGCTCGTGGCGCCGGTTGGTCAATCCTAACCCGATTCATTCTAAGAACCGCCTGCCCCACGACGTTGATGGAGCGGCCTTGGACGGACGGCTGCGATGCCGGTTCTCTAATGCGGATTCTGCGCCGTCGCTGGCGGAGTTTGGGCAGGCGCGGCGCGGCTTGCGGCAGGCTGCCCGCCCGCCGGGGCCGCGTCCTCTGCCGTCGTGGCGGGCGGCGCGCCTTCGTTGACTGCCGCCGGCGCCCCGGTCGAGCCGGGAACCGGAACGGGCGGCGTGTTCGCCGCATAACGCTGCAGCCGGTAAAAGATCGGCGTCACCTCAAATGGCATCTTGTCGCGGGCGTTCATCGGCGCATAGCGCTTGGCGTCGATCATGTGCACCGAGTCGTCCCAGGGATCGGTCTTGAGCCAGCTGCCCAGGGGAAACGCCGCCAACTGGTTCATATCGTCCCAGTTGATGGCCGGGCCCATATGTTCCAGTTCGCTCATCCACGGCGTGCCATCCGGCTTCAGAAGAGAGTCTCCCAGTTCCGGCGTGTTGAGCGCCTTCAGCACTTGCCCCCGTTGCTGAAGCTGCTCATAGTAGAGCCCGGCTTGGGGCAATTGATCCTTGTACATCGAGTTCTCGAGATACTCCATCGCTTTCTTCGCCGCCGTGACGTTGTCCGGCGCCGAGTGGTACATGTCGATGCGCTGGAACGTCGCTTCGTCGGGGAACAGCAGCCGGTCGTTGAAGGCGTAGCGGGTGTCGATATGATGACCGAGCGCGATGTGGGCCAGCTCCATGGCCACCACCGAGGCAATCGACACCTCGTTGGGCAGACTATCGATCAGCCCTTTGCTGAGCAGAATGGTGTTGCCCACGGTGGTGGCTTCAATCGTGTCCATCAGCAGCACCCGGCAGCGCACCTGCTCTGTAAACGCCAGGTTATTCGGGACAATCAGGTTGACCGCGATTTGATCGAGAATCTTCTGCTCGTAGCCTCCCTGGGTGAAAGGCGCAACCAGTCCGGCTTCTTCCAGCCGGTCAAGAACGTTATCCTCAGCCTGCTCGATCCACAACCGGGAAGCCTCCAGCGGGCTTACGTCCTGGGAATCGTCGCTTTTGTCTACGGCGTTGTCCACCGTCACGGTCACGTTTTCGCTGTCTCGCGTGGGCAGCTTGAGCGAGTAGCCCCAGAAATGGGTTTGGGCTTTGAGACCCAGCGAGTTCCGATTGCCTTCCACGCGCTGCGTCTCCTCGACATAAATAGCCACGGGGAGCCATATGTCCGGCTGCACATTCAGCCGCCAACTGTCGAAATGGAAATAGTACTTCGATGAGTCCTCGGAACCGGAGCCGGTGTACGTGCCGTTGAAACGCACCACATTCCCGCCCTGGTCTTCGATCCAAATGCGGCCGTAAAAGCGCCCATAGCCCTTGACGCTGGGCTTGGGATGCACATCGAAAACCCAGGTGCGGATCGAGCCCAGAAATTCGCGGCGCACAAAACTGAAGCCGTAATGCTGCTGGTCGAAGCCCGTCGGGTCAATGAACATCATCTGCATGAATCCCGTGGGCGAGTAGGTGAACTTCTCCAGCCCCAGAAGCCTGGTCAGCGCGGAAATCGCGGAATACGAGCCGTTAAACCATCTGCGATGCTCCTCCACCGTGCGCGGCGAGTAACTCTTGTCGAAAAACCCCTTGCTGAAATCTACCCGGCTCAGCATGTACTGGTCGTCTACCGGAATTTCGTAGAGCTTGGCGTCCGGCCGCGTGTCCTGGATGTAGGTCTCCACCAGGGGTGTTCGCTGCTGGATCTCCTTGATGAGCACTTTTTCGCGGGCCATAGCCCGCTGCACCAGTTCCGCCTGATCCGGGGTAAGCGGGCGCATCGGCTCGTACCTGTATCTGGGAGTTCTCTTCGCGTGCGCGCTCGCTGCGCACAGGAAAAGGACGAGGAGGAAGCATAGGGGGATCCGGTACCGCATTTTTGAGACTCCTGACCAATGTTGCCGGGCGGCTCCGGCCGCGTTCGATCTTTGCCCTGGCGCGACCGGAATCTCCCGTATGTCGATTGTTGCACGAAGGGGTT
>JASHUH010000177.1 GCA_030040115.1 Acidobacteriaceae bacterium
GCTTTTACTCGAACTGACGCGCAATCTCACGTCGTCATATGTGAGGCGATACATCTCGGCGATCGCTGCGGCATAAGCAAGTCCATCTGCGGGCTTCCGGATCACCTTGAATGTCCTCTGTTGCGGATCCTTGGGATTCACCGTACCGACCATGCTTACTGTCGTGTCATTGAAAGTGGCCAGTTCGTCGAGAAAAGTAACGGTGACGCACAGCATGTTCAGAATGGCGATTCGCTTCATCACTTCGCGACTAAGAAAGAGAGCGTCGCTTAGCGTCGTGGACAGGAAACTCTCATTCATTATCAGGATGCTGTTCTCTGTTGCCTGGCCAAAAATCTCATGGATGCGAACCAACTCGTCTTCGAGTTTTCCGCGAAGATTTTGGAGATCCTCCTCCTTCTCGAAGTGAGTGAAGAGCTTGTCGAAGAGGAACAGTTTCGCTGAGATGCCCGCTACAGGACAGCCGAGGGCGGCCAAATAGTGAAGCTGTCCAAAGGTGCGGGCAAACGTGGTCTTCCCACCTTGGTTCGGACCCGAAACGACAATGATTCGTTCTGGGTCCCTCAACTGAAGGCTATTCTTAACCACATCTTTTCGGGCGCGGACCAGCTGATTGGCAAGCGCGAGGTCGTAGGTGTCCTCCACCTGGAGTTCTTTCGAATGACTGCTCACATCGGGAATGCAGAATGAGAGTCCAACCTTCTGCAGCGGTTCCATCTGCTCGAGGTAGGTGAGGTAGAACTGCGCTTCCCGATCGAATCGGGCGATCAGTTCGTGACAGAAGTTCCGATAGCGATCACAATACTCGTCGAGACTTGCAAAGGTTTCCGAATTAAGCGCAGCGACCAGGTCGAGGATTCGCGCTTCAATATGATTCATCTCCGCTGAGACACGCATCTTGAGGTTGTGGCTTCGCGGATCAGCCTGCCGGAATTTTGAGAAGGTTTCGAGAACCTCTTCGCTGTAGTCGCCTTCCGTGTCCTCGTGATCGATCGTGACATGTCCCTGGCGGATGTGGACGGAGTATCGAACCTTTGCGAGATCCGATCTGACCTGCTGCATTTCTCCTCTCAGGTCGGTGAAGTCCGTTGATTTCGAGTAGCGAATGAGGAAATCGCGAAATCCCTGGAAGCCTCGGGATGAGGGAGAAACGGACAACAAGCCCTCCGCGAGCACTACTGTTGCAGTGCAGTAGGTTTCGATGGCGTCGAGAAGCGCGGCTTGCTTCTGGCGCTTGTAGTATCGCTTTTCGGAGATCGCGAGATGGACGCGCATGTTCCGCATGCTCTCGCCAAAGGAGCGCACGATTTCAAGCAGGCGGGGGCTCTCGAGCAGATCCCGGAAGACGTCCTGACGATAATGGACGGCCTCAATGCTCGCCAGCGGTGTGTAAAAAAAGGGCTTTAGATTGTATTGTTCCCGGGCGGTCGTAGTCGTCTCGACAATCTGGTCGAGATTCAGATCGGCAAAGAATGCGGGAGCTTCCTGAGCCTCAACTTGTCCGTCGGCTTCGGGACCAACGTTTAGGATGCTGCGAAAGTTCGCAGCATCAAGGTTTATCTCATTGCGTTCGAGGTTCGCTGGGAAGTTGGTCCGTAGGTGAGGGCTAGAGTTCGGATGATTGACCGGGTTTATGGGCACAGTCTACTCCTGCAGTCCTGCTCGCAGGAGTCATCTTCCCCTCAGGTGAGGGGCGTATCAGAGTGGACTCCAACACCCGTTCATTGTCAGTATCAAGAGCGGCGAACCGGCTGTCAATGATGAGCCCGGGTTCTCGGCGCCGTGCTGCGGCGTCCATCAAAGGAGAGGTGTGCAACCAGCCCGCCGCCTTGACAACTAGCCCCTTACAGTTCAATATGTTGACAGCACATGTCGGAACGGTAATAGAACTCTACCGCTAACCGCCTTCACGGCTGATGATTCCTACCCTGAAGAGGAGTTGCGCCGTGAAGAAAATCGTGCGAAAGCTCAACCGAAAATCTCAGCAATTCACCCTGGGGTTCCTCCCCCAGACTCCCCCGCCAGCCAGGTCACGGCCCGATCCGATGGCCCTTCTTTTTGCGATCTCACGCTGCTGACCGTAAGCGAAGGGCGGTTTCTAGATCCTTCGAGACTCAGCGCCTCGTGCAACTGCAAAATTCCGGGGGAGTTCGGATGACACGGACAATTCTGTATAACCTCATTCAGCTTCTTTTCGTACTCGGCTTTGCGCCTCTCTACTCCGGCGTGCTCAGCCGGTTCAAAGAAATCGTTCAGAGCAGGCGCGGCCCGAGCATCATTCAGCCTTATCGGGATCTCTGGAAACTCTTTCATAAAGACGAGGTTGTCTCCTCGGAAACCACGTGGATCTTCCGTGTGACTCCCTACCTCGTCTTTATCGTGCCGTTGTTTGTCGCCAGTCTGATTCCGGTCCTCACGGACTACCCCTTGGCTTTCGCGTTCATGGGCGATATGCTCGCCGGCGGCTTCTTCCTCGGGCTTGGCGGCTTTTTTGCCGCCCTCGCGGCGGTCGATACCGGAAACCCTTACGGCCCCATGGGAGCGAGCAGAACACGAATGGTAGGGTTCCTTGCCGAGCCGGTTTTCATGATTGTCTTCTTCACGGTCTCGTTTGTGGCCCAATCCACGATTCCGTACATTGTTCAACAGAAATGGGTCGCAAGCCCGGCTGCATTCTTTTCCCCTGCGCACATTCTTCTGCTGATCGCCTTCCTGATGTTGATTCTGGCCGAGGGCGGAAAGATCCCCGTCGACAACCCGGCCGGGCACTTCGAACTCGCCATGATCGATGAGTCGAAAGGGCTCGAATACTCGGGTCGCGGTGCAGCTTTGATGAAGTGGGGCGGCCAAATGAAGTTTCTGGTGCTCACCTGTATCTTCCTCAATGTACTCTTGGCGCCCTGGGGTTTAGCTGGCGACGTGCAGCCTGGTCATGTGTTGCTGGCCGTTCCACTCATCCTGCTCAAGATTCTCTTGTTCACGATTGTGCTGGTCATAATCGAAACCTCTCTCGCGAAGCTGCGCCTCTTTCGCATTAGCGAGTTTCTTGGAGCCGCGTTCATCATTTCTGTGGCGGCGATGATTGCAAGCATCTTTTCGGCTTCCGCCGCTTAGAAAGGAGTCGCCGGTGGTGAGCGCTCAAACACAGCTTATCCAGGGACTCAATGCCTTGGCCGCAGGACTGGTCTTGTTAGCAGCGTTTGCAATGGTAACGACCCGCCAGGTCCAGGGTGTTTTAAGGTTTCTCGTCGTTCAATCGCTCTTCGTGGCGGCATCGGCGTTTCTAATCGGGTTTAATCGCGGCTCGATCGACCTGTGGGCTCTCGGCTGCATCATGATTGCATCGAAAGTGATCACGATCCCATGGGTTCTCAGGCGGTTGCTGCCCGCGGATCTCTATGAGCGTCGCGAGATCGATCAACTCATCAACATTCCCACCTCACTGTTGATCGCACTATTACTGGCAATCGCTGCAGAGTTTCTGGTTGGACCTCTCGTGACGGCCGCAAAGGATCCCGTTGTGCAAGCGAATTTGCCGATTGGCATGGCGGGACTCCTGATCGGGGCATATTCCCTGGTCGCGCGCCGCGAGGCCATACCACAACTCATTGGCATTCTCGCTATGGAAAATGGCGCATTCTTTGCCGGCATCGCGATTGCGCCTGATCTTCCATTGATTGCAGAACTCGCCATTGCGATCGACGTGATTCTGATTGTTGTCGTTGTTGGCGTGTTAACTCGGAACATTACCCGAACGATCGGGACGACCGAAGCCTCTGCGATGAGCGAACTGCGCGAGGAGCCCCGGTCATGGCGTTAATAATTGCTGTGTCGCTGCCGCTCCTTGCCGCGTTCCTCTGTTGGCTCAGACCATTGCGCCGAATCGCCTGGGCTATCACGGTCGTCTTTCTCGCGCTTAATCTCTCAGCCGCTGTGGTTATTGCATGGCAGGTTCTCGCAACTGGACGCGTAGTCGCGGTTGCTGGGTGGCTTGAGGCGGATGGCCTGAGCGCCCTTCTGCTTCTAATGGTCACTTTTGTTTGCATTGTGGCCGCCATCTACTCCGGCGGCTATATGCGACATGAAACCGGATCCAAGGAACGGTTGTGGTGGTTTTATTCGAACTACAACCTGTTCGTCTTTGCACTGGCGGTCGTTCCCGCTCTGGCTCGGGTCAATCTCGTCTGGGTCGCGGTGGAGTTGGTCACCCTGTTTGCGACCTTGCTCGTCGGGTACGAAAGCACCCCAGGCGCTCTTGAAGCGGCCTGGAAAATGGCGATATTGACCATCATGGGAGCGCCAATTTCGCTCTTTGGATTTCTGACTCTCTATTGGGCCTTTCGCACCAGCGGCGGGGGGACATCGGAGACCTGGCAGGGCCTTTACGCCATGGCCGCAACCATGTCACCCAATCTGTTGAAGCTGTCTTTTCTGTTGGTCTTTGTGGGATTTGGCGCCAAGTCCGGCCTTGCTCCTATGCATACCTGGCTTCCGGACGCTCATAGTCAGGCGCCAACTCCGATCTGCGCAGTTCTCTCCGGGATGAAGACCACGATTCCCCTTTACGCCATCTTGCGGCTGCTTTCCATCGTCCTGGGCTCGCCCGACGCGCGGATCGGGGAATGGATGGTGGTCCTGGGCCTCTTCTCCGTGGGGATCGCGGCGTTCCTTCTCTTGCAAGTGCGCGATTACAAACGCATGTTCGCTTACTCCACCGTGGAACACATGGGCATCATTCTCACCGCGGCCGGCTTCGCAACGCATGCTGCGGCATATGGCGCTGTGGCTCAAATGCTGAATCACTCAATCACCAAGTCCTTATGCTTCTATGCCGCCGGAATGGTATTGCTGGCGCTCGAGACGCGCCAAATCAGTCAGGTGCGCGGGTTGTTTCGCATATCCCCGTTTGCGGCCAGCGCACTTCTGCTTTGTTCGCTGGCCATCGCCGGTGCGCCCCCGTTTCCGATCTTTCTGAGTGAGTTTTCCATTTTGTCTGCCGGTCTCCGGTCAGGACACAGTGTCGCAGTCATCGTTCTTGCCGTCCTGATCGTCATCGCATTCGTAGCCATTTTCCTGCAAGTCAACAGCATGCTGTTCGGTGAACCCTCGCACCCTGCAACCCGGGAACGGGCGCCGCGAAGCTGTGGAACGGCGATACTCATCGCGGTCGCGCCGGTTCTGATTCTTGGGGTGTACATTCCTGGACCGATTCATTCGCTGATGACACTCGCGGCGCAGCAATTGGGAGGACATTGAGATGGCGAGCCATTCCTCATCGATCGCCGGAGGCAATATAGCGGGCTTGGCGGATCTTACTGGCATGATCGTAGAGCGTTTCGGAGGTCAGGTTGGCCAACTGCGAGCAGGCGGGAACTTTATCCTTATGCTTTCTGTCGCCCAGCCAGGTGCGCTGCCGGAGCTATCGCGATTCCTTTTCTGGGAACACGGCTGCCTGTTTGGCGGAGTCACTGCGGAGGAGCACTCAAGATATTGGCAGATCCACTACACGTTTCTCCTCCCAGGGTCGGGATGGATCGATGTAGAACTCTCGACTCCGCTTGAAACGAAAACCCTGCCCAGCATCGTTGCTCAGGTACACGCTGCTGACTGGCATGAGCGCGAAGTCGAGGACCTGTTTGGGATCCATTTCGAAAACCATCCGAGGCTGGGTGATTTTATTCTTCACGATCAAACCTGGCGCGAGGGTATCGATCCGATGCGTAAGAATTTCTCGGCCAGTCACCCACAGCTCGAACGCAAGGTGGATCTCGAGTGGCAACCATTGCTGGTTGTGGGAGACCCCGGATCGTTCGCGATGCCGGTTGGTCCGGTATACGAGGGCGGCATTGGGGAATCCCTGCACTTTCTGCTTGAGACCGTTGGTGAGGATGTGATCCGCGCAGCGCCTCGACTTTTCTACAACTATCGGGCCGTCGAGAAGATCGCCGAAGGTCGCACCATTGCGGACGCGCTCCTTCTCGCCGAGCGGTTTGCCGCGACGTCAGCTTTTGCTCATTCCTTCGCTTTTTGCCTCGCTGCCGAGCGAATTGCAGCCGTCGATGCGCCGCCGCGAGCCGTTGCTCTGCGCGTCCTGCTTGCTGAGCTCGAAAGACTGCGGCACCACGCCGGCGCGATTGCGGCGATCTGCGAGTCCACAGCGCTTGCCGTCTCTGCGGCGCAGGCTTCAATCATCGAAGAACACCTACTGCGCGCCTCCTGCGCTTTCGCGGATCACCGTTACCTGTTCGGCCTGAATGCTCCTGGCGGACTGAATCGCGATTTCACTTCAGAACAGTGCGAAATCCTGCTTCTTGCGGTCGACCAGGCGGATAAGGATCTCCGAGTTCTCGAAAAGCGGCTCCGCTTTTCGAGCAGCTTCCTCGACCGTCTTGAAGACGTCGGAGTCGTCAGCAGAGAGAACGCCCGCGACTTGAACCTTGTCGGCCCGATTGGCCGCGCGTCCGCTCAGAATTGCGACCTGCGGAAAGCGTGTCCTTACTCGGGCTACGGTAGGCACGGGTTTGATGTCCCCTGCGAGACCGAGGGCGATGGATACGCGCGCCTTCGTGTTCTGTTTGCAGAGGCGGTGCAGTCGACGAGACTGATTCATCAGGCCATAGACAAGCTCGAAGAAGGCCCAGTTCGGGTTGCCTGCGAAGTGAGCCGGCCGGGGGTTGCGCTTGGCTGGGTTGAAGCTCCAAGAGGCGCCGCGCTGCACTGGCTCCGCGTTGACGAAAAAGGCATTGTCGAACGATATCGAGCGATCACTCCATCCTTCACCAACTGGCTCGGGTTTCATGTGGCGGCAGAAGATTTTGCTTTTCAGGATTTCCCAATCATTCTCGCGACATTCGGGTTGTCCGCAACCGAATGCGATCGGTAGAGGTAGCCGGGATGAGCTTCTGGTTCTGGCACGGATTACGCAAGGGCATTCAAACGACCCGCTATCCACGGCGCATGGAAGACGCCCCCGGCGTATCCCCCGGCCGCCCTATCAACACGGAATTTGCGACTCCCGAGGAAGCTCAGCTTGCTGCAGAGATCTGTCCGACGGACGCAATCGTTGCTCACGGCAAATCGACATTCGTGAACCATGGCAAATGCG
>JASHUH010000178.1 GCA_030040115.1 Acidobacteriaceae bacterium
CTGCGCCAGCGCCTTTTCGATGCCGGATTGGGCGAGCGGAGCCATAATGGCGTAGCCGGCCGGATTGGGATGGACGCCGTCGTGGCTCAGGTTCGGCGGCAGACCGCCTTGGGCGTCTTTCAGGGCCGAGTAGTAATTGACGTAGACATAGCCCTTTTCCGTCGCATAGGCTTGGATCCACGCATTGACCTTGACGATCTTGGCGACCGGATCCAACCCCGGGCGCCAAGGGAAATCAAAAGCCGGCGTGATGGAGCAGAGCACCACGCGGATGTGGTTCGAAGTGGCGAGATCGGCCATGGAAGCGAGGTTTTCTTCGGTTTCCTGGAGGGTCATGGGACCGGTGTTTTCAGCAATGTCGTTGGTGCCGGCGAGAATGATCACGACTTTGGGCTTCAAGTCGATCACGTCCTGGCGGAAACGGACCAGCATCTGGGGCGTGGTCTGGCCGCTGATGCCGCGATTGATGTAGGGCTTGCCGGGGAACGTGCCGTCGGGCCCTTCGATCTTCCAACCTTGGGTGATGGAGTCACCCATGAAGACGACGCGGTCCTCTCCCGGCGCTGGCGGCGGCAGAGCGGCGTCGGCGGCCTGGAAGCGTTCGAGATCGCCAAAGTCGGTGAGCAGTAGGTGCTCGTGCTGGGCGGCGTAATCGCTGGGCGCGGCGTGGGCGGGCGGAGCGGCGGCCGGGGTTTCAGGCATGGTTTTGCCGGGTTCCTGGCCCACAGACGCAATAGGAAGTGAGAGCGTAGCCACAAGAGCGGCCGCGGACAGCAGACTGCTTCGACCCATGGACCTGAGTTGCATTCTCCATTCCCCGTTCACGTCTCTGCGAGCTTTCAGCGCCGCGCGAACCTTTTCCTGAAGCACGCTCCGATTGTAGGCAACGGCATTCCATTTTCAATGCTGTTTTCCACATTCCGGTACGCTTCCTCACCGGGCGACCGCTGCAACCGCTGCGCTAGGCTGTTGGAGATGAGTGTCTGTTCGATTTGCGATGGGGTGGGGTTGGTGCGGGTGGTTGACGAGACCGGCAAGTGGGTGTCGCGCGCTTGCGAGTGTCAGGAGGTGGAGCGCGAGCAGCGCCGGCTGGCTGCGGCCCGCATCCCGCAGCGCTACCGCGATTGCACGCTCGACGCTTTCGATCCCTCGTACCCGCGCGCCGATGATTCCCTGGGGCGCGCCTTACTGACCGCGCGGCGGTTCGTGGAGGCGTATCCGGTGGACACCGCAGGCCGCGGGCTGCTTTTTGTGGGGACGACCGGCTTGGGCAAAACGCACCTGGCCGTGGGAGTGCTGCAGCGGCTGGTGCGCGAGCGCGGCGTGCGGGGCCTGTTTTGCGATTATCGGGAGCTGCTCAAAAGCATTCAGAACAGCTATAATCCGCAGGTCCAAACCTCCGAACTCGAGGTGCTCAAGCCGGTCTTCGACGCCGAGGTGCTGGTGCTGGACGATCTGGGCGCGCAGAAGCCCAACGAGTGGGTATGGGACACGGTGGCCCTGATTTTGAACACACGCTACAACGATCGCCAGACGACGATGATCACCACCAATTATCCCGATCTGCCCGCAGCCGGAGGCAATCTGACCGACATTGAGCGCGCCGCGCGGGAGGCGACGCTGGGGGACCGGATTGGTGACCGGATGCGATCGCGGCTGGCGGAAATGTGCATCCGAGTAGAGATGCGCGGCGACGATTTTCGCCAGTCGGTGAAGCGGGCGCGGTTCGGTTGAGTGGCAGGACGGGGAAGACAAGGAACAGGGACTAGGGACTACAGACACCCGGGGGGCGGCGGAGGAGCGCATCCAAGACAAAGAGGTCTTTCGCAAGAATCGGAGCTGCTTGAAGATCGTGCAATACCCGCATATGGATTGGCTTTCAGGGATGTGGCGAAGGATTCCCCACGCGCGATGCGCAGGATTTGGGCGGCAAGCCAGCCGGCGTTGCCGGTGGCGAGCAGAAAACGGACGAAGGGCTTGGCTGCCGCCAGGAGCCGGGGCATGAACGATTCTTCCGCAACCCCGCGCAATTTCCGCAAAGACATCCTTTTCGCCTTCGCGCTGGCGTTTGCCGGGCTGCTGTTGTGGGTTCTCCGCAGTGCGCTGGTGCTGTTATATGTTTCGGCGCTGTTCGCCGTGATTCTGATGCCCGTGGTCCACGCGATCTCGGGGCACCGCATCGGCCGCTGGCGGTTTCGGAAGCGGTCGGCGATCTTCATTATGTTTCTGTGCGCGGCGGGCGCTCTGACGGCGTTTGGATTTCTCGCCATCCCGCCGGTGGTTCACGACCTGCAGCAATTGAGCACGCAGCCGACGAAGAGCGCGCCGGCGCTGATGAAGAGGATTGAGGACATACGGTTCCTTAGCAGGCTGGATGGAGGCGACCTGAGCAACCGATTGCAGACTTGGGCCAGCGCGGCAGCGGCGCACCTGCTCGTGTACCTGAAAGATCTGGCGGGCAAGCTGTTCGACTTTGCCGCCGGGCTGGTCCTCACCATCTACTTTATCCTGGAGGGAAACAAGGCTTACCATTGGTTTCTCTCGCTCATTCCCCCACGGCGGCGTGACCGCCTGGACGAGACGCTGCGCCGCGCCGGCGACCGGATGGGCAAGTGGCTTCTGGGGCAAGCCAGCCTCATGCTCATCCTGGGCGTATGCAGCACGATTGTTTACGTCGCCCTCAGAGTGCGCTATGCCTATGCGCTGGGTTTTCTCACCGGACTGCTCAATATTATTCCCGTGCTGGGCGCCGCGATCACGATCATTCTGGTTCTCGCCATCGCCGCCATCGACTCGTGGGGCCGGGTTCTGGGCGTGGCGATTTTTTATATCGTGTATATCCAGATCGAAAACTCTTTTCTTACGCCGCGCATTATGCAGAGCCGCGTCGATCTGCCCGGGCTGGCGGTGCTGGTGGCGCTGATGCTGGGTTTCGCGCTGGCCGGCGTCCTGGGCGCACTGGTTTCAGTGCCTACCGCAGTTTTGGTTGCGGTCCTGATTGACGAGTATCTCGTGTGGAAGGATATGCCGTTCGAGGGGCCACCGTAGGGTGAAGCTTCTAGGTTTGTGACTGGGTGACATTGCGCCTCCCATCCTCGCGGCAAAAGCGAAAACGCCGTGCCCCGCGGACGCCCAGACAGGGCGCCCACATTGGTAGAAAAACAAGCGGGTCTGGCTGGTAGCTTATAGATTCGAGTTTGTAGCTCATCCCGGCGGTCATTGTCTTTCGATTTCATGCGCAAGACGATGGGCTCGGATATCTTATCGGAGAGGGGAGCGTGTTGACTACCCAGGCTGCGGAACAGCGCACCGTTTTGCCGCATCGCCGCTGGCGCATCGCCTGGCTGCTGGGCATTGGCGTGCTTATCAATTACTTCGACCGCGTGAATCTCTCTGTTTCGCACGGATCGCTGATCGCCGCCTTCGGAATTTCGAACGTCGTCTTCGGGTATCTTTCCGCCGCCTACAACTGGACGTACGCGGTCTGCCAGATGCCGATGGGCGTGATTCTGGACAAATGGGGTGTACGCCGGGTGCAGCGCGCGGGCACATTCCTGTGGAGCGTGGCGACCTTTGCCGCCGCGGCCGCACCGACATTGGGCGGGCTTTTCGGCGCGCGATTTTTGCTGGGAGTGGCGGAAGCGCCGACCTTCCCCGCCAACGCCAAAGCCATCGGGGCCTGGTTTCCCGCCAAAGAACGCAGCATGGCCACCTCGCTTTTCGACGGAGCGGCCAAATTCGCCTCGGCCATTGGCGTGCCGCTGATTGGCATTGTGCTGATCCGGGCGGGCTGGCGCTGGAGCTTCGCCTTGACCGGCGCTCTGAGCCTGGCGTATTTCCTCTTTTTCTGGCGGATTTACCGGGAGCCTCATGAAGACGTGGAGCTGAGCGAGGCCGAGCGGGAACACATTGCAGGAGAACGGGGTTTGGAGGGCGGGGAAGCGGCGGAGATTGGAGCGCGCCCCGACACACCAGAGCCAAGCCACGAGGCAATAGCCACGGCAAGGCCATCGTCGGGGCTGTTCACGCTGCTGGGGCGGAAGAAAGTGCTGGGCCTGGCGCTCGGATTCGGCGCCTATAATTACGTCTTTTATCTCTTGCTGACCTGGCTGCCGAGTTATCTTTCCTTCGCCCTGCACGTCAATTTGCTGGACTCGTTTCTGTACACCAGCGTGCCGTGGTTCATCGGCACTTTTACCGATGTAGCTATTGGGGGCTGGCTGGTGGATGTGCTGGTGCAGCGGGGGTGGAACGCGAGCGCGGTGCGCCGGGTAGTGCTGATCGGGGGTACGGCTTTCGGTCTGGGCATTCTGGGCGCAGCGCATGCGCACGACGCGAACCGGGCGCTTCTGTGGATCAGCATCTCTTTGGGTGGGCTCTCGGCGGCGGCGCCGGTGGGCTGGTCGTTGCCTTCTCTGATTGCCGCGCCCGACGACGTGGGCAAGGTGGGCGGAATTATGAATTTTTCCTCGCAGATCTCCGGCATTGCCGCGCCGATCATCACCGGGTACGTGGTGGCGGCGCGCCACTCGTATGCGTGGGCGTTTGGGGTTTCCGCAATCTATCTTGTGATCGGCATCGCCGGGTACATCTTTCTGCTGGGCAGGATTGAGCCGCCCGCGGAGGCCGCGTAGAGAGGCGGCGCGAATGGCCGCAAGCGACGAAATTTAACCGCGAAAAACGAGAGTGAAATGCAGGCGCCCCGTGGCCTGGCGCGGTGAATTCTGGTGGAGCGCGGCCGCTGCTAAACTTGAAGCTGATGATTCTCCCGTTCGTCCGCGAAATCTTCGCGGAGCTGGAGGGCTCGCCTGGATTTGAGCGCGTACGAAGGCATCTGAGCCTGGGTGCGGGGCGGAGGCGTGTCTCCGGACTGACAGTGACGGCGCGGGCGCTGTATTTGCCGCTGATGGCGCGGGCGGCGCGGCAACCGGTGATGGTGGTGGTGGCCGACAACAAGGCCGCCGAAGCGCTGGAGCCGATGCTGAAGGCGGGCTGCGAGCTGACCGGCGCCCTGGATCCGGCGCGGGTGGCGCGGTTGCCGGCACATGATGTGCTCCCTTTTGAAAATCTTTCCCCGCACCCCGACGTGCAGGAGCAGCGCGCGGCGGCGCTGTGGAAGCTGGCCACGGGCGCGGTGGACATTCTGATTGCGCCGGTGGAGTCGGCGGCGCTGAAGCTCTTCGATCGCGAATATTACGCGGGCCTGGCGGTGACGCTCAAGCGTGGCGAAGAGGTGGACATCGAAGTGCTGACCGCGCACCTGGCCAGCGTGGGCTATACGCGCATGGATCTGGTGGAGATGCCAGGGCAATTTACGCGGCGCGGCGGGATTGTGGACGTGTATTCCGCGGAGGCCGACCGGCCGGTGCGCATCGAGTTCTTTGGGGACGAGATCGAGACCATCCGCAAGTTCGATCCCGAGACGCAGCGGTCGCAGTCGGGACTGGACGAAGCGCTGCTGCTGCCGTTGACGGAGACGCCGGTGACGGAGCATCTGTTAGCCGCGGTGAACGCGCGGCTGAGCCGTCAGCGCCTCGAGTTCGATGACAAAGCCACCGAAGACGAAGCGGCGGCGGAAGAGGTGGCAACGGCAGGCGGGTTGAGCGTTTTTCCTGGGTGGGAGTTTTTCGCCGGCGTGGCGGGAGCGGAGAAGTCGCTGTTGACGCTGATTCCCCGATGTGCGTTGTTTGTGGAAGAGCCGGCCATGGTGCGCAACCAGGTTGAACGCTGGTGGAATAAGGTTGAGCAGCGGCATGAGCGCTCCGGGATCGGCTCGCTGGTGCGGCCGGAAGATATTTACCTGCGCCCGGAGGTGTTGGCGGCTTCGCTCGAGGCGCAGATGGGCTTGGATCTCGATCAACTGGGCGCGGTGGATGTGCTGGACGAGGACTCGACGCTGGGTGAGATCGAGATTCCAACGCGGCCCACGCTGCGGTTTCATGGGTCGATTCCGGCGCTGACGGAGCAGTTGCGCGCGCTGATGCAAACGGACACGCGGATGGTGCTGGCGGCAACGAACCAGGGCGACGTGGAGCGGCTGGCCACGGTGCTGCGCGAGTACCAGGTTCCGTACCGGCTGGGCAGCCGGATAACGCACGGCGCCAGCGAGATGGTGCTGGAAGAGGCCAGCTACCTGGCCGGCGATTTGCGCGTGCCGGTGATTGTGCGCACGCCGCTGGCGGCGGGGGTGAGCTTTGCCGACGCGCGCGTGGTGGTGTTTGGGGCCAACGATCTCTCCGATGAGGCCGACGTGGCGGCGCGGCCGGCGCCCAAGCGCTCGAAGACGGCGGCGTTTGTTTCCGATTTCCGCGATCTCAGCATGGGCGATTATGTGGTGCACGTGGAGCACGGGATTGCGCAATATCAGGGATTGAAGGAGATTGAGCAGGACGGCCTGGCGGTGGAATTCATGATTCTGGAATTCGCCGAACAGGCCAAGCTGTACGTGCCGCTGACGCGGCTGGATCTGATCCAGAAGTATCGCTCGACGGATTCGGGTCCGGCGCCGGTGCTGAACCGGCTGGGCTCGCAGCAATGGACCAAGACCAAGGCGCGGGTGCGCAAGGCCATGCAGGATATGGCCGCGGAACTGCTGAAGCTGTACGCCGAGCGGCGCACCGCGCCGGGCACGGCGTTCTCGAAAGATAACGAGTTTCAGCGCGAGTTCGAAGACGCCTTCGACTACAACGAAACTGACGACCAGATAACGGCCATCCAAGCGGTGAAGGACGACATGGAGTCGCCGACGCCGATGGACCGCCTGCTGTGCGGCGATGTGGGTTACGGCAAAACCGAAGTAGCGATGCGCGCGGCCTTCAAGGCGGTGCAGGACGGCAAGCAGGTGGCGGTGCTTACGCCCACGACGGTGCTCGCCTTTCAGCACTTCGAGACGTTCAAGAAGCGGTTCGCGCAGTTTCCCCTTCACGTGGAAATGATTTCGCGCTTCAGGACAGCGAAGGAGCAAAAAGACATTGTGGAGCGGGTGGAAACGGGGCGGGTGGACATTTTGATTGGCACGCACCGGCTGCTCTCGAAAGACATCAAGTTTCAGGATCTGGGCCTGCTGGTGGTGGATGAGGAGCAGCGCTTCGGGGTGCGCCACAAAGAACGGCTGAAGCAGTTGCGCAAGGAAATCGATGTGCTGGCGATGAGCGCCACGCCGATTCCGCGTACGCTGCACATGTCGCTGGTAGGTTTGCGCGACATGAGCGTGATCGAAACGCCGCCCAAGGACCGCATGGCGATTCAGACCGTGGTGGCGAAATTCGATGAGAAGCTGGTGCGCTCGGCGATCGAGGTGGAGCTGGAGCGGGGCGGGCAAGTGTTTTTTGTTCACAACCGCGTGGAGTCGATCTACGCAATTGCGGCGCGGATTCAGGAGCTGGCGCCGGCGGCGCGGGTAGCCGTGGGACATGGGCAAATGAGCGAAAGCGAGCTGGAGAAGGTAATGCTGGCTTTCATGCGCCACGAATTCGACGTGCTGGTGGCGACGACGATTATCGAGAACGGCCTCGACATTCCGCTGGCGAACACGATTCTGATCAATCGCGCGGACCGGCACGGATTGAGCGAGCTTTACCAGTTACGGGGCCGGGTGGGGCGGTCGAACCGGCGCGCCTATGCGTATTTACTCATTCCGCCGGAGAACGAGCTGACGGAGATTGCGCGGCGGCGGCTGGCGGCCCTGAAAGAGTTCAGCGACTTGGGCGCGGGCTTCAAAATTGCGGCGCTGGACCTGGAGTTGCGGGGCGCGGGCAATATGCTGGGCGGCGAGCAGAGTGGGCATATCGAGGCGGTGGGGTTCGAGTTGTACACGTCGATGCTGGAGGCCGCGGTGAAAGAGCTGAAGGGGGAGAGCCCCGAAGAGCGGCCGGCGACGCAGTTGAATCTTGGCATTGCGCTGCGCATCGACGAGAATTATGTGCCGGAAGAAAACCAGCGACTGCGGCTGTATAAGAGGATTGCAGGAGCCAAGAGCGAGGCGGCGGTGAACGAGGTGCGCGCGGAGACGGAAGACCGCTATGGCGCGCCTCCCGACGCGACGGTGTTTCTGCTGGAAGCGGCGCAAATCCGGGTGGAATGCGAGCGCATGGGCATTGCGCAGATCGACCGCAAGCGCGGCGAGCTGCAGATTCGTTTTATGGAGAACGCGGCTGTCGATCCGCAACACCTGATGCGGGTGGTGGCGCGCAACGCGAAGCGCGGCGCCCAATTTACGCCGCAGGGAATGCTCAAATATCCTTTAACGGCTACGCGCCCCGACGAGGTGCTGCTGGAGATACGTGAGCTGCTCGGCGACCTGGCGCCGGCGCCGGTGGGCGCATAAAGGGAGCAGTGCAGCCAGGATAGCGGACGAGGTTCCTATCATTACCCGGGGTGGGAGATGCCAGTGGACACAATGGGCCTTAACCTGGGAAGACGGTTGAAGGTAATAGGCATCAGTTTGGCGATCATGGGGATCGCTGGTCTTCTATGGGAATTCTGTCTGGAGTCTCGCCAAATTGCCACTCTTCCCCGCTCGCCCGAGCCATCGGCGGGGAGGATAATGCCGATCAACATCCACGGAGTGGTTGTTTATGAAACTCCCTCCGAAAAACGCTACTCCAATCTAATCTTGGTTTTTTCGTTTTCTGCGCTCGGCGTGAGCCTAGCGCTATCGTTGATATACAGGCAGAAATCGAGACCAGGCCCAGACCTTCGTCCCCCTCCCAGTTGACGCCTCCAGTAAACGCACGGGGAACGGTAGCTTTCTCAACCAATGGCTGAAGGAACGGATAGGAGGTTCCGTTGTGTTGGAATTAGGCCCCGTGGACAACGACATGAACCCAATCAGCCCCAGCGTTTAGGGCGCAGCCCAGGGCGCAGTTTCGTAGGCCGAGGAGACGAAATGAATAAACCCGTAAGGAAGGCCGTATTCCCCGCTGCTGGATTGGGCACGCGGTTTTTGCCGGCCACTAAGGTCATTCCCAAAGAGATGCTGGCGCTGGTGGATAAGCCCATCATCCAGTACGGGGTAGAAGAGGCGATTGCGTCGGGCATCGAGGACATTATTTTTGTCACCGGCCGCGGCAAGGGCGCGATGGAAGATCACTTCGATCGAAGCCCTGAGCTGGACGCAATGCTGGAGCGGCGCGGCAAGCAGGAACTACTGGCGGTTTCGCGCGGTGTGGCCGCGATGGCGCGCATCCTCTCGGTGCGGCAGCAGGAACCGCTCGGACTGGGCCATGCGGTGCTCTGCGCCAAGGACCTGGTGGGCGATGAGCCGTTCGCCGTCATCTTGCCCGATGATGTGATCGACGCTCAGCCGCCGTGCCTGAAGCAGATGATCGGCGTCTTCGAGGAGAAGGGCGGATCGGTGCTGGCGACCATGACGATCGAGGGTCCGGGAATCAGCGCCTATGGCGTGCTGGCCGGATCGCAGGACCGGGACAATCCGCGCATCTATAACTGCACCGGGATGGTGGAAAAGCCGAAGCTCGAGGAGGCTCCATCGACGCAGGCGATTATTGGCCGGTACGTGCTGACGCCGCGGGTCTTCGAGTTATTGGAGCAGACCAAACCGGGAGCGGGCGGCGAAATTCAACTGACCGATGGCGTCAAGGCGCTGCTCAAGGAAGAGAAGGTTTTTGGGTACACGTTCGAGGGCAAGCGCTACGATGCGGGCGATAAGTTCGGCATGTTACAGGCGACGGTGGAGTTTGCGCTGAAGCGACCGGAGTTTGGGGAGAAGTTTCGGGCGTATTTGAAGGAACTGGCGCCGTAGCCTGTGAATGAATGAGCGAGCCAGCAAGTCAGCGGGTGAGCAAGCCAGCGACTGACCTGCTGACTTGCCAGCTTACTGACTCGCTAACTTGCCGCCTTTTATTCCTTCCATTTGATGTTGCAGCCGATGGACGGGCGCTGGTTGGTGGGGACTTCCTTGCCGGCAAGAACGGCGTCGATGGCGGCGCGCAGATCCTCTCCGGTAACGGGAAGGTTACTGCCGGGGCGGCTGGAATCGTATTGGCCGCGATAGACGAGGCGAAGGCCCCTGTCGAAGAGGAAAAAGTCGGGCGTGCAGGCGGCCTGGAAGGCGTGGGCTACTTCCTGGCTTTCGTCATGGAGATACGGGAACGTGAAGCCGTAGGTTTGGGCCTGTTGTTTCATGCCGGCAGGGCTGTCTTCGGGGTGCGTGGTCACGTCGTTGGAGCAGACGGCGGCGATGCCCAGCGGCTTGCCGGCGTAATCTGCGCCCAGGCCGCCGAGAGTGTTCTCGATGTGCTTGACATAGGGGCAATGGGTGCAGATAAACATGACCAGCAAAGCATCCTTGTCGCGAAAATCGTCGCGGCGCACGGTTTTGCCGGTGACCACATCGGTAAGCGCAAAGTTGGGGGCGCTGACGCCGAGTTCGAGCATGGTGGATTCGGTGAGAGCCATAAAAGTCTCCTTCTTGATCAAGGTCGCTGCGTGAGCGGAGTTAGCGGAGCGAGTCAGCAAGTCGGCGAGTTAGCAAACCAGCATGTGTCCCACCCTTGCCGCCAAAAGAAAGACGCGGCAAAAATGGGGTAACCCCATCGAGCTAAAACAGTCCGGGTTGGCGGCCGGGCATGGCGAGGCCGAAGTGTTCATAAGCGAGGCGCGTGGCGACGCGTCCGCGAGGAGTGCGATCGAGAAAGCCGATCTGGATGAGGAACGGCTCATAGACTTCTTCGAGCGCGTCCTGTTCTTCAGCGAGGGTGGCGGCCAGGGTGCCGAGACCGACGGGTCCGCCCTCGTATTTCTGAATAATGGCGAGCAGCAGGCGGCGGTCGATTTCGTCGAAGCCGTGCGCGTCCACTTCAAGCATGGTGAGAGCGGCGTTGGCGGTGGGGCGATCGATGACGCCCGTGCCGCGCACCTGGGCATAGTCGCGGACGCGGCGCAGCAAACGATTGGCGATGCGCGGCGTGCCACGGGAGCGGAGAGCGATTTCCGCCGCGCCGTCGGGGTCGATGGGGACCTGCAATACTTCAGCGGAGCGTTCGACGATGATGCGCAGCTCTTCTTCGGTGTAGAACTCGAGGCGCAGCAGGATGCCGAAGCGCGAGCGCAGCGGCGAGCTGAGCAGGCCGGGGCGCGTGGTGGCGCCGATGAAGGTGAAGGGCTTGATCTCCATCACGTGGGTGCGGGCCGCAGGACCCTGGCCGATGATGATGTCGATTTTGTAGTCCTCGAGCGCGGTGTAGAGCTTTTCTTCGAGCACCGGCTGCAGGCGATGAATCTCGTCGAGAAACAACACCTGGCGCTCGCGCAGATTGGTGAGGATGGCGGTGAGGTCGCCTTGAATCTGAAGGGCTGGGCCAGAGGTTTGCTGGAAGCCGACATCGAGCTCGTTGGCGATGATGGTGGCGAGGGTGGTCTTGCCCAGGCCGGGAGGGCCAGAGAGAAGCACATGATCGAGAGCGTCGCCGCGGGATTTGGCGGCCTCGAGGGCGATTTCGAGCTGGGCTTTGGCTTTTGACTGGCCGATGAACTCGCCGAGCCAGCGCGGCCGCAGCTTGAGCTCGAAGCTCTGTTCCTCGTCGGCGCGCGCGGCGCTGACAAGACGATCCGGAGGGTTATCGCGCGCGATGACCATGCTGAGGAGAAGTGTAGCTTGCGCCGGGTTGAAGGGCAAAGAGCGGGCGACGCAAGGCGCGCCGGCGCAGCGCGGCTGGGCCGAACAGTTGCACAGTTTATCTTGGGGCGACCGATCCCACTACCGAACAACCTTCCTCCAACGTAGCCGTGGGCGCCATCTTCAATAATTAGGAAGCAGGCGCTGCCATGCCAGCGAGAGCCGCTCTTCGGGGCGGCCTTCGTGCGTTTGGAGTCGAATGAGACGGCGTGCCATGTCAGGGTTGCGAGGGCGCGTGGCCGACGCGCCGCAGCGGGCATTTAGACTGGTAGAGTCTCTTGATCGTGATGGATCACCCGTTGGGAATCGTTCGCCGCTTTCATTTCAATCGGCCGCAACGCATTGCGGCGGTCATGTTGGCGATGTTTCTCCTTCAGGGACTGTGGGTGACGAGCCGGCAGACGCTCTCGGACCGCGATTACCAATACGCGCGCTGCGGACGGGAGATCTGGGAGCGGCCTTCCGCCGTGCCCGGCTATTACACCTCCTGTGGCAACATTCACGATGGCATTCTGGCGTACCGGATCGCGGGGCTGCCGCTGACGCTGAATTTCCTGGCCGAGCGCGGGCTGGACCGGTTTCGCGCCCCCGAGGACCGGATGGTGCAGACGGGAGGCGAAATCGGCGCCTGGGAGCTGCGCCACCAGATGACGCACGTCTTGCTGCTGGAGCGATTGCCGTTTCTCTTTGCCGGCTGCGTGCTGGGCGGGTGCATCTGGTGGGTGACGCGGCGGCTTTACGGCAATTGGGGCGGGTACACGGCGCTGGCGCTCTATTGTTTTTGTCCGGCGATTCTGCGCGGGTGCCTTTCGCCGAACACCGAGGTGCTGGCGGCGCTCGGCGTGTATGGCGGCGTATATACGGCGCTCGGGGTGGCGCACGCGATGCAGGGGCCGCGGCGCAAATGGCGGCCGCGCATTGTGCTGCTGGCGGTGGTGCTGGGAGTGGCGGCTACGGCGCATATTGCGGCCCTGCCGGTGGCGGCGCTGCTGGGGCTGGTGCTGATGATTTGGGTGGCTGAGGGGCATAGGAGCCAGGCGCTGCCTATCGTGCTGGCGGCTTCGCTGGGCGCCTTGGCGCTGCTGTTTGCCGGTTACGGCTTTTCGGCGGATGCATTCAGCTATGTTTTCCGTTCGGCGGCGGGGTTTCTGTGGTTCTCGACGGCGCCGGCGAAGCGGTTTTTCAGCACGCTCGGCGAGGCGGGCGTTAC
>JASHUH010000179.1 GCA_030040115.1 Acidobacteriaceae bacterium
TAAAGGGGCAGCACATCGGTAAACTGATCGGGCTTCAACTGGTTGGCCGCAGCGTAAATTTCGGGGTCGCTGCGCAGCGCCGACTCGGCCACGAAACCCATATCGCCCCCGTTTGAGGCCGTGTTGGGGTCCTCGGAGAAGTTCATGGCCAGGGCGCTGAAGTCCTCGCCGCTTTCCAGGCGATTGTGCAGCGCGTCAATCTTTTTCTTAGCATCCACCGCGCCGGTGGCCTTACTGTTCTGCAGATTCCCGGCCTGCGGCGAGGGCGAGGTGGTAACTACGATTTCCGCCAAGTGGTACTGGGGCTCGACGAAATCGAACTCTGCTTTGTGCTGGTTGTAGTAGGCCGTAATCTGCGCATCGGTGATGTTGATGCGCGACTCGATCTCTTTGTTCAACAGCTTGTTGGTGGTCAGCGTGCGCCGCAGTTGGCGCTTGAAGTCATCGAGAGAGAGATTGCGCTGCTTGAGCTGGTTGTAGAACTCGTCCTGGGTGTAGGGCGCCTTGATTTCGGTGAGCCGGGCGTTGACGTCCTCATCGGTTGCGGCCAGGTTTTCCTTGGCGGCCTGCTGTTGCAGAATCTCGTCCTGAATCATCTGGTGAAGAACCTGCATGCGGCGGATGTCGGCTTCGACAGGCGAGAGTTTTTGCGAGTTGTCGCCGAGACTGGCCTGAAAGTAGCGATCCAAGTCGGAGCGGAGAATCTCCTTGCCGTTGACCGTGGCCACCACATCCGCGCCCGGCGCACGGTGGCAGCCGGCGAGCGGCCATAACGCTCCAAAGCTCAAAAGAAGAAGGACGGCGAAACCAGAACGCGCCCGGGTCAATGATTCAACGTGCAATGCGATTTCTCCTGTGAAGAGCGGGCCAGTTTGACGGGATCGCGTCTCGGCGCCATCGCCAGGCGCCGGTCGCTCTTGCGGCGCAACCTGAGCCGCGCCCCGACGACTCCTGTTTCCATAGGGGGCGGTTGCGCGCCCCGATCGCCGCGCTCGATCAACAGCCGTCAACTGTGCCCTGCGAGCCTCGAATGATCCCGGTATTCAAGGATAAATCCAGGCGCGGCGTCAAGTGGTAACGCCAAGCGCTAATTACCTCTGGCGCCGGTTGTCCCTGCCATCGGCTTTGCGGGCGGGGGCGGCATGGGCGGAGGTGTTTCTCCCTGCGCACGGAGCGCCCGGTCAATGACCGCCCAAAGCTGATCTTCGGGCACGGCTCCGTTTATCCGTTCGCCATTGACAAACAGCTCGGGTGTACCGTCCAGGCCCAGCGCGTCAGCCTCTTTGAGCGAGGCGCGGATCCTGGTCTCATCCTGTTTGGCGATGCAGCCATTCAGCTTAGTCTCATCGAGCTTGCCGACAGTTCCTTCCTGGCGGGCGATCCGGTCCAGAGCCGCGAAGCTCTTCTGCAGATTCCGATCAGATCCCGTAATCTCATCACCATGCGCGTGCAGGTAATCGACGTAAGTCCAATAGACGGCGCCGCTCTGATCGGCCAGGCAGTTAGCGTCCACCGAAGCGTGCATGGCCCAAGGGTGCAGATCGGTGAGCGGATCGTCTTTGTAAATAAAGCGCACCTGGTTCTTGTAGCGCGCGAGGGTGGCGGGAAAAAGCTCCTGGTGCATGCGGGCGCAGAAGGGACACTCAAGGTCGTCAAAATTGATGATCGTGACCTTGGCGTCAGGGTTGCCGCGGATGGGGCGGCCGGAGATATCGATGGACGCGGCCGGATCTTTGGTCAAATCAATGGTGCTCAAGTGAACGAGCTTTTTCTCGTCGGCCGAGATGAGGAAACTGAGTTCTTGGGTCTTGCCGTCTTTGGAGAGGATGACGGGCAGCGTTTCATACCCTGTGAATTGGCTGGACTGGCGCGCCCCGATGGCGAGATTCACGTCGGGAGGCACGTCGTATTGGGAGCGAATCATGACCTCAATGCGCCGCTGGAGCGGGGCCGGCAAATTCGATGGCGTGTTGGTTTGGGCGTTACAGCCCACAGCGAGGCCGATAACGAGCAATCCGGCCAGTAAACGAAGATACGGCAAGTTGATTTCCTCTCAGGAAAGGATACTCCAGCGGGGTGATCGCCGAACCTCGTCCGAGGAGGATTTTTCGGCCTCATCGAATGGACGCCAAAACGGGGGAAAAGAAATCGCCTGGGGGCCCCTAGTAGACCGGCGGAAGGGTAGGATCGCGGAACACCGAAGTGGCGCGCCGGATGTCGCCCACGACGCCAAAGTTGGCCAAGGTAAAACTATAAAGCCATTGGGTTTCATCGCGGCTCACCGTGCCCACGGAGCCCAACTGATAACGCCGGTAGCCCAGGGTCAATCCGCAGCAATCCCAGTTGTAGACGGCTTCCACGCCGGCGTATTGAAGGGTGTGCTCGTCAAAATCGTAACCGCCGTTGACGGCCAGGTCGAAGCCTTTGCCGCTGGGTTTGCCGAACTCGAGGAAAGGCGTGACGAGCTGGCTCTTAAGAGTCGAGAGGGTCGTGCTGCCCGTGCTGGCGTACTCGTCGGGAGCGTTGAGCAACGCGTGGCCGACACCGAGCGTGGTGCGGCCCCAGCTATAGCCGGCAAAGAGGTTATCCGCGTCCATTTGGCCGCGCTTGGGGTCGTAATCGAAATCCCATTCGACGCGCAGGTTGTGAATGGCCTCAAAACGCAGGCGCGAGATGAGCGGCGAAAGGTTGCGCGGCGCGGTGAGAAAGGCGATGGCAGTCAGATCCAATGTGGAGGCGAAGACGTTTCTGCGGCCGGGAATGAGCGCGCCGCCAAAGTTGGGATTGATAAAGAACTCCTGCGCAATCTGCCAGGTAGCCCACTCGCGGGGCTGGGCGGGACAGAGGCCGGCATCGGGCGTATCAGGGTTGCACGGCGCTTCGTCCTCGGGCCGAAGGAAAAACCGCTGAGTCAGCGAGTAGCCGGCCTGGTTGGTGTTGGTGGCGATATCCGTGGTGTCAAAGAGCAGAACGTTGTGGGCCGCCGGGCCG
>JASHUH010000180.1 GCA_030040115.1 Acidobacteriaceae bacterium
CCCCAGCCCACATCTGACGCATTCATGCCTTCGGTGTATTCGAGCAGCATATTTTCGGTAAGCGTCGATGCCGTGCTCAACGGGCCGCGCAATTCCGCCAGGTGATCTTCAGACCCCGGCGCGAGCCCTGCGGGAATATCGAGAATCGACTGCCGCTTGGTGGGCGTGGCAGGATCTCCGCACTTCGAGAGAATGCCATCGAGCGCGGTGAGCTGGGAGCGAAAGGCCTCGGTTGGATTGTTGGGATTGCCGCCGATGCTTCCGGCAATGGCCGCAACCGCCAGCGCCGGATCGACAGAAGTGGTATGTGCTTCAAGCGGATGGAAGAGCGCATCCGGCGTGCCGTGCGGCAGCCCGCCAATCTCCGGCGCGCATCCTGGAAACAAGCCTTCCGCCATTGCCTTTCCTGTCTCGCGTGTGCGTTCATCGGAGTCGGCGTAGAAGGTGACGTGCGCCGCATCCTTGCAGCCCGTGGCGGAGAGCAGACCTTCGCCGGCCAGTTGCGCGCGGTCGTATGCGCCGAAGAGCTTCATCAACCGGAAGCCGTGATCGGTAAGATAGCCCGGCTTTACAGTCCACTTCGGCCACGGCGCGGCGGAATACATGTTGTACTGCTCAGCGTTGCCGGTTGGCGAACGGACGCCATGACGATTGAGATAGATAACGAACTGAAGCTGGGGATCGTTGGCCGGAGCGCCGGGCGTCTGCGCCGCGCCGGTCAGTGCGCAGGAAACAAGAAAGGCAAAACAAAGCACGGCAACATACGGCGCAACGCGCGGCATCGGCGAATCCCTCGGTGACTCGTTCTATCTCATAAGAATAAGGCCGGTGCAGAGAGGGGCTGATGGCACCGGCTTGTGAAAAACCGATTCGTTCTCTACCGTTCGCTGCTCGATTCCCAACGCAGGGTCGCGCTGTAGGTGGGCTTGTAGTATTCGCGCTGGGTCACATATTGCGGCTGCCCGTTATAGTAGCCAAAGACCTCGTTGGTCAGGTTCAGGCCGTCGACAATCACGTGCAGTCCGCGCCACACGCGGACTCCAGCCTGGGCGTCGACCTGCAGGTGCGAATAGGCGTAGTTGTCGCCCAGGGGGCCGTTCGACGGGCCCGCAGTGTCGTTGGCGGGATCGGCCTGGTTGTTGAACCACTGGTAGGCATAGTCGTAATCGCCGTTAAAGGTCATGCCCATATGAACGGCGTAGCGCCCCAGCACATAGCCTGGCTCGAAATTGAAGGCGTTGCGCGACGTGCCGATGAGCGGCGGCGAATACGTGCTCCCCGGAATGCCGTTGGTATGCGAATCGGCATACGAATAGTTAGCCATCATTTGCATGCCGCGCAGCGCACCGGGCAGGTAGGTCATGTTTTGCCGCCAGGCGAACTCCAGGCCCCAGACCTGGGCGTTGTTGGCGTTAATATCCTGCTGCGCCAGGTACGGGGCGTTGTTATCGTACGAGTTGATGTTCTGGCCGGGGATGTCGCAGAGGGAGCCCGTGATTTCGCAGGAGGTGTAAATGAGGACGATGGGGTCGTAGAGCTGTTTATAGAAGTACCCCGCCTGGATGACGCCGAAGGGGCGCAGTTCCTGCTCCAGCAGCAGATCGTAGTTGTTGGAACGCGTGGGCTGCTCATTGGGGGTGCCGATGGAGTAGCGGGGAGTTTCGCCCGCGTCCCCGTTGTCCAGAACGTACGGCACCAGGTCATAAGGGTTGGGAGGCGCGAGGCCGCGCGAGTAGTTGGCGCGGACGGCGGTCATCGGGGTCACCATCCAGCGTGCCTGCACGCTGGGCAAGGGAACGACGTAAGACTCAGAGGAAGTCTCCGGAGTAGTCCCAAGCCAGTTGCCATTGGCATCGGTGCTCACGTAGTAGCCGAGCGCACGCACGTTGACAGCCTCCACACGAAAGCCGGTCTGCAGGCTGAACCTGGGCCAGTTGATGGTGTTCATCACGTAGCCCGCACTGAGGTGCTGGACAAGATCGAAGTCGGCCGACTGCGAGGCTTCCTGGGTCGCGCCTTCATCCAGCGTGAATTGTCCCGGATTCGCCAGGACGTAATTGCTCAGCTTGTTCCAGTCGGTGACAGGCCCCATGTAATACGTGCCGTCATAGTAGTCATTATTGTGGAACCCTGACAGGAACGGAACCATGGTTACGGTCGTTGCGGCGCCGCTGAGGTCGTATTCAGGCGTGTATGCTTCCTCAAAGGCGTGCTCGTTGCGGAATTCGCCGCCGAATTGGAAGGTTGCCGGGCGCGAGCCGAGGTGGTAATTCATGCCCACGCCCGCCATCTCCTGCAAGTCCAGCTCGACGGCCGAGCCGCTGGTGGTGCGGAATGAGTCGAGGACATAGTTATCCGGATTGAAATTATTGTCAGCCGGATTGGCATTGGGGGATTCGCATCCCGGCGACCACTCCGGCCGGTAGATGCTGGCGGGCGTTCCGATGTAGTTGCAGTTGCTCTTGTCGTAGTTTTTCAGGGACGATACCGGACTCCACTCCGCCACCGGATCGCCGCCGGCGTTCAGGAAACGGGAGCGCGAAACCGCCGAACTCCATTGAACCCAGGAGTTCTTGAGAATGTGGTTGCCATCGAGAATCAGACTGCCGATTTCCGGGGTTCTCACTTGGTCCGACTCATAGAACTTGGCCTTGGGGCCGATTTCGTAGTACCACTTGTCGAGCCAGTCGTCGAAATCGGAAAGCAAGAAGCGCAGCGCAAAGTTGGTGGTTTGGCTCTTCTTGAAATCGAGAGTGCTGGTATAACCCCAGCGATACTCTTTGAAGCGATACATGCGCTCAGTGTCGCTGTCGTAATAGGGAGCTGTCGAGCCGTTGGGGTTGATGTCCGGGCTGGGCTGGATGTTATCGATGCCGGCGCCGTTGTAATCCTCCTCGAAGCCGCCGATCAGACCCCAGCGCTTGTTTGCGCCGAAGCGCGTGCCGGCGGTCACGCTCGCCTTACCCACGTAGCGGGTATTCATGATCGGCGTGTAACCCATCGTTGTTTCCGCGCTGAAATAGGGCTGCGCTCCCGCCGACTTCGTGACCAGGTTTACCGAGCCGCCGATGCCGCCCGCATCCTGATCGGCGGAAAGGGTCTTGTTGACGACGATGGACTGCACCATGTTGTCGGGAATCGTCGTCAGATCAACCTGCTCGACGACCACCTCCGGCGCTGGAACAGTCACGCCATCGACCGTGACATTGGTCAGCCGCGGATCCAGTCCGCGCACCTGGACGTACTCGCCCTGGCCTTCGTTGCGTTGCAGCGTGACGTCCGGCAGCCGGCCAACCGCGTCGGCGATGTTGGCGTTGGGCAACGAAATAATTTGGGTATATGGCATCACATTGACGATGTTGGCCGAGGTAAT
>JASHUH010000181.1 GCA_030040115.1 Acidobacteriaceae bacterium
CCCGACTCGCGCAGATCGCTCAGCATCGGCCGCTTGTCGTCGCCGCGCCGCTCGCTGGCGCGCGAGAGCTGCGAGAGCGCCACCACGGGCACTTTCAGCTCTTTGGCCAGCGCCTTCAGCCCGCGCGAAATCGCCGACACCTCCTGGGTGCGGTTCTCGTAGCGCTTGCCGCCGGCCGAGGACGGCGTGGCCGACATCAGTTGCAGGTAATCCACCACCACCAGGTCCAGCCCCTTCGCGTTCTGCTTCAGCCGCCTTGCCTTGGCCCGCATTTCGGCCAGCGAGATTCCCGCCGAGTCGTCGATGAACAGCCGCGATTCTACAAGCTGTTCGAGCGCCCTCTGCAGCTTGGCGTGGTCTTCGCGGCGAATGAATCCCGTTTGCAGATTGCGCTGATCCACGCGCGCCTGCGTCGCCAGCATGCGGCGCAGCAGCGACTCTTTGCTCATTTCCAGGCTGAAAATGGCGACGATCGCGTTGTTTTTCACCGCCGCGTTCTGCGCAACATTCATGGCCAGCGCGGTCTTACCCATCGACGGCCGCGCCGCGATCACAATCAATTCGCCCTTTTGCAATCCGCTGGTCATGCGGTCGAATTCGTAAAATTCCGTCGCCAGGCCGGTGATTTCGCGGCTCTGCTTATACAGGTTGTCAATGGAGCCGAACGAGGCGGCGACAATCTGGTCCAGCGGCTCGAGACCGTGGGCGATGCCTTTCTCGCTCACTTCGAGCAGCCTGGCTTCGGCGTCGCCCAGCACCTCAAGCGCCGTTTCGCTCTGGTCCGCGGCGCGGGCGATGGCCGCCGAACAAATGCCCATCAGCTTGCGCAACAGGCTCTTGTCCTTGACGATGCGGATGTACTCTTCGATCACCGGCCGCCGCGGCAGCCCTTCGGTCAGCGACGCCAAGTACGCGACGCCCCCCACCGCTTCCACCTCCTTGTAGCGGGCCAGCTCCTCGGCTAGGGTGACGATATCCACCGCGCGCTGCGAGTTCATCAGCTCGGTCATGCGCTGGAAGATGCGCCGGTGCGAGTCGAGCGAAAAGTCGTCGCCGCCGAGCTTTTCGGCAGCTTCCGCATGGGCGGCGTTATCGAGCAGAATGGCGCCCAGAATGGTCCGTTCGGCGTTCACGTTCGCCGGCAGGCCTGCATCCAGGGTCAGATCGGGGATGGTCGCCATATCTCCAAAGTGTAGGTGAGACTCCGGTCGCGAAAAGCTGTGCAGAACCCCGTCGGTCACTGGAAACTTCGGAAAAACCTGTTACAAAGCCGCAGATCGGAGCCTTCTCACGCACCGCAGCCTCCTCACTGCTCGCTGCTCGGAACGCCCCACCGCGGCTACCACCGTGACTCGACGATTCGCATTCGCTCGCCATGAACTTGCGCTCCCCTGGTTCCGATGCTGGGACCTGGGAACCGCGAATCCCCGCAGTCAACGGCTAGGCCTTTAATCCGGCCCCGCCATGGCGCCGTTCATCCCCTGGAAGATCGCCTCATAATGACCGCTCTCCGCGGCAAAGCGCAGCCGCTTCACGTTCTCGACGCAGATTTCCGGCGGCGTGGGCTGCTGCTTGAGGATCTCCATCACCTCGGTAATGAATTGGCCGAGCGGCATGGCCCGCGGATCGTCGGTGCCGTTCATCAGGTGCGTGGCCACGTAGGGAGGAATCAGTTCGAGCACTTCGATCTTCGTCGCCCGCAGCTGGTAGCGCAGCGACTGCGTGTAGGAGTGCATCGCCGCCTTGGTCGCGCAATACACAGGCGTCAGCGCCAGGGGCACAAACGCCAACCCCGAGGACACATTCATGATCGTGGCGCGGGGCTGTTTCTTGAGGTGGGGCAGCAGAGCCGCCGTCAATCGGATCGGGCCCAGCAGATTGGTGGCCACCGTGGCCTCCGCGTCGGCCAAATCCGCCTGTTGCGCCAGCAGTTTTTCAGCGCGCATGATGCCGGCGTTGTTGATCAGCACGCTGAGCGCGGGAAATTCGCCGGCCACCCGCGCCGCAAAACTGCCGATCGCCTCCCGGTCCTCGATATCGAGCGTCAGCGACTTCATCTCCGGATGGGCCGCCGTCGTTTCCTCCAGGGCCTGCTGGCGCCGGCCCGCAATCACCACCTGGTTGCCCAGCTTGTGGAGGGCCTCGGCCAGCCCGCGGCCAATTCCTGAGCCGCCTCCGGTGATCAAGATGCTGTTTCCGCTACGCTCCATGGCGCTGACTCCTCTCGGCCATGATAATTGCGGCACCTCTTCAGAATTCTTGGCGCGCTCGCACACGGGGGATGACCAGCGGGGCGCCCCGTGACGAACCACCCCAAACGTCCGGGCGGTCCCACCAAAGTACCATTGTTCAGGTAACTGAAGAGAGCTACGGTAACTACAGAATCCACGCAGAAAGACAAAGGTTTGCGGGCTGAGTCCGGGGGGAGGAGGCCCGCCTCTTTTTCCTTTTTCCCCAAAGCAATGAGCTTTTTCAGGTCTTCCCATCGCGCTGAAACAACCTGCGGTACTACGACTAAAGTAATGTTGCTCACATTACCGACGGAAAGTAAGGTAGCTTCCTAGCACGACACCCACCTTGGCAAGACGCGGGCTACTTCCCCAAGGTACCCGTCATTCAAGCCGGTTAGGCCGCCTCCCCGGCGGCCTTTGGCTTTTGAGCCATTTCCAGATTCGAGGCGATCCGAGCGCATCCCAGCGAACCTGGGCGCCCCACGCAAGGCTTGGAGATCCAGCTTCTTGAAATGTGGGAAACACGAATCATAGCGGAGCCAGAGACGGCGCATCTTGGAGCCGCCAAAGCCTTCGGGCTCGGACTCGGCCCTGCCCCGGTTCCGGCCCGATTTTTGCTTGCAATGCCATCCCCCAATCGTGTTAACAGGCCCTAGAAGAGACCGGGGATCAAAGCTTTCACGCGGCGGCGGTATTCGGGGTAATCCTGGGGGAAGGTCTCGATCATGAGCCGCTCTTCCTGACCCATTTTGACGCCCAGTGCGACAAGGATGAGAAGAAAGCCAAAGATGCAACGCCACTGGCCGACGGCGAGGACGGTTCCGGCCAAAGCGAGGAGGATTCCGCTGTAGATGGGATGGCGCGCCAAGGCTTAGGGGCCCTTGACGATGAGCGTGTGCCCGGTTTTAACGGTGACGCGGCCGCTCCAATTGGCGCCCAGGGTGATGCGCGCCCAGATGGCCAACAGGCATCCGGCGATGGTGAGAGCGAGCCCCGCAAGGGCAACCGATTGGGTATGCGGCGCGAAGCGCGCCGCCAGCCAGTTCTTGGGAAGAAGTCGTCCCCAAATCAGAAGGCCGCCGGTAATTGACAGCACATAGTACAAAAGCCGCGAGCCTGTGGATTGCTTGCGCACCGTGGGCTTGTTGAAAGCAAAGCCGACCAGCCAAAGCAGGGCCAGCACTTCCCAGCAATCGGCGATGACTGCATATACGTTGAATCTCAAGGGCAAGGACGTCCTCCGCAATCACCATACGGCATCTTCGTCCTGTTGGTTCCCATCCCTGAGGCGCGGTCAAGGCTGCGCAAGCCCAGGAGCGAGATCGACGCGCGCCGGGATGACGCCCTTGAAGGCGCCAAAGAACCTCTCAAGCGGCTATGGAGCGCCCTGCTTGAGGATCTGTTCGGCGTAGTAGTTGCGCACCTTGGCCTGGTTTTGCAGCATTTCGAAATAAGCGGTCTGAAGCAGTTGTTTCTCGCTCTCATGAAGCAGCCCATGGATGGTCTGCTGCACGCGGGGATCGCTCAGCTCGCGCTGGCCCGCAGGCTCGCGCCCGATGAGCTTGAAAATGGCGTAACCGGTGAGCTTGTGGCTCGGGCCGTGGCTGTCGTAAAGGGGCAGCACATCGGTAAACTGATCGGGCTTCAACTGGCCGACAGCGGCATAGATTTCGGGGTCGCTGTGCAGCGCCGACTCGGCGACAAATCCCATGTCGCCGCCATTCGAGGCCGTGTTCGGGTCCTCTGAGAAGTTCATGGCCAGAGCGCTGAAATCTTCGCCGCTTTCCAGGCGATTATGCAGCGCGTCAATCTTTTTCTTAGCGTCCACCGCTCCGGTTGCCTTGCTGTTCTGCAGGTTGCCAGCCTGCTGCGCAGGCGAGGTGGTGACCACGATTTCCGCCAAGTGATATTGGGGCTCGACGAAATCGAATTCCGCCTTGTGCTGGTTATAGTAGGCCGTAATTTGCGCGTCGGTGATGTTGATGCGCGACTCGATCTCTTTGTTTAACAGCTTGTTGGTTGTCAACGTGCGTCGGATTTGGCGCTTGAAGTCGTCGAGAGTGAGATTGCGCTGCTTGAGCTG
>JASHUH010000182.1 GCA_030040115.1 Acidobacteriaceae bacterium
GAGTTCAAGGGGTTCGCCACCCGCTATTTGCTGCAGCCAGAGCTCCGGCGTTCTGGTGTTTTGCGCCAAATTGACCGTCGTCACGGAGTACGCCAGCCACTTGCCGTCCGGCGAAACCGCCGTATCCCCCAGCCGCTTCATCTTCATCATGTCGGCGAAGGTCATCGGCCGCTTGGACGCCGCTCGCTGGGCCGTACACGGCAGAATCCAAAAGAGACTGAGGCCGGCCAATAGGACAGGAGCGAGTTTGCGCATGACGGATTCCTTCTCCGCGTGGTTTTTGGACAATCTTTCTGCGTGAAGAGCAAGTGTACACCGCGGGCGCCGAAACTCGCGGCGTATCCGATGGCTCTGTCCCCCGGCGGAAACGCCGCCGCCGCTGCGCCCGGCGTGGGTTGCGCGGCGTAAAATTGAGTTTCCATGCATGAGCTCTCCATCGCCGCCAGCATCGTGGACGCGGTCACGGAGTCGGCTGCTGCGTATCCCGGCGCGCGTGTCACGGCGGTGCGGCTGCGCGTGGGCGCGCTGGCCGCGGTCATTGAAGACTCGCTGCAATTCTGCTGGGACATTGCCACAGAAGGCACGCCGCTCCAGGGCGCGGCGCTGGTGGTGCGGGTCATGCCGGTCGTGATTCATTGCGCCGGCTGCGGCGTGGACGCGGAACTCGACGGCGTGCAGAGCTTCCGCTGCCCGCGCTGCGGCGAGCTGGCCGCCGACCTGCGCCAGGGCCGGGAACTGGAGATTGAGTCGATCGAGCTGGAAGAGCCGGACCCGGCTTGCGAGTCGGCGAGTCAGCAGGTCAGCGAGTCAGCGGAGCCCGCTGCACCAGTAATGAACCAGACCGGGAGGTGGGAATGATCACGCGGATTGTGGAGCTGCGGCGAGGCATTCTGAAGAAGAATGATGAACTGGCGGCAGCCTTGCGCCGCCGCTACATCGCCGCCGGCGTGCTGGTGCTTAATCTGGTTTCGAGCCCCGGCGCCGGCAAGACGACATTCCTCGAATGGACCTTACGGAAACTGCGCCAAGCGGGAGCGCGCGCCGCGGCGCTGGTGGGCGACCTCGAAACCGACAAGGATGCACGGTGCCTCGCCGCCAGCGGCGCGCCCGCCCGGCAAATCAATACCCATGGCATTTGCCACCTCGACGCCGAAATGGTGGGCAAGCATCTCGACGCCTGGAGCGAAACCGCCGGCGCCAACGGCGCGACTCTGGCCGCACTTGATTATCTCTTCATCGAGAACGTCGGCAACCTGGTGTGCCCGTCGAGCTACGACCTGGGCGAGCGCATCCGCGTGGCCTTGCTCAGCGTAACCGAGGGCGAAGACAAGCCGCTCAAATACCCTGCGCTGTTCAACTCCGCCGACACGGCCGTGATCACCAAAATCGATCTTGCCGCGCCCTGCGCCTTCGACCGCGAACTCACCCTCCGCAACCTCAATGAAATCCGCCCCGGCATCCGGGTCTTTGAAACCAGCGCCAAGACCGGCGCCGGCATGGAGGAGTGGCTGGCCTATCTCCAGGCCGAACGGACGTAACTCAGCTCAGTGGCCCTGCCGCGAACCGATGCCGGCCTTGCGGCGCATTGCAGTGGGGCGCCCTATCCCCAAGAGCCGCCGTCATCCGGCTCCGCCGGCGCGGAACTTGGGCGCGGAATTTGGGCTTGACATTCTTCTTCCCGCCTGCCATCTTGACAACAATCAATTGGACAAGAAAGTAACCGGCGTGGCGGTTTTTTCGCGCGCTACGGGCAAAGCTTCGATTCCGGCCTTCGACTCAGAGCGACCCTGCTCTGGGCTGACCTGATACGCGTGTTCCCGAAAGGATCGAGTTACAAACATAGCCGTCGCGCGGACGGAGCCGGACGGCGAGGATGCGATTGTATTTTCCCCAGCCCGTTGCCAGGGAGGTCAGGTGAACATGACCCACTATGACATTTCGGCTTCAGTCAGCAGCCCACCCACAAACGTCTCTCTGCGGATCGACGGCAAACTCATTGACCTGGCGCGCGACTCCTCCGGCGCTTGGACCGGCAAGGCGCAGTTGGAACTTTCAAGCCCCGCGCCGGTGGATTTTCGCGCCGTCGGCATTGCCGCGGCGCCGTGGACCCTGGAAGTGAAATTCACGCCCAAGACGCCGTCCGGCGCCGACCCTACCGACTTCAAGCACGAAGACAAAATTCCACCCGAAATGCTGTCCATCTTTGCCGCCAAAGTAACTCTCAAGTGAGGAGGATGATTTGTGAGGCTCGTTATCCTGTCGGCTGTTGCATCCAGCCTGACGGCGGGCGTCTGGGCCCAGACTTCCGCCTATCAAACCGCGGACGGAACCACCAGCATCTTTCTCAACAACGCCAAGGCCAGCCTGGTGTTTAACGTCAGCGACGTGAAATTCGACGCCGGCTATCTGCACGAGGGCGCAGGCACGCCCCTCAAGTACGGCTTCAATCCCAAGTCGCTCGAATATGGATTCGATGTGTTCGGAAAGCCAGCCAGCAGCTTAGAAAATCAGGTGTTCCAGAAAGGCAATGCCCCGCCCTCCTTTGGCGTGCTGGCGTCCATCGGTTATCACTCGCCGTTTGCCGATCTCAGCGCGCAGACGCCCAAAACCCGTCTGCGCGACGACTGGGCGCTGGTTGCCCTCTCGTACACGCGCTCCACGTTCACCACCGTCGCCAGCGCCTCCGCCGAGCCGGTGAAGCAATTTTTCGACGGCTTCCGCATTCTGCCCGCCTACGACGCGCTGCTCAACTTGAATTCCGCAAACGGCGTGGGCGTCATTCTGGGCGCGGCGGCGGGCGTGGAGCGCACCAATAATGTCGACGAGTTGACGCCGGTGACGATTGACACGCCGGTGCTCCAATCCGGCGCCGGGCTGGCGCCGTTTTCGGTGGTCAATCAGACCAGCGGCTACTTAGGGGCCTATGAGAAGTTGTATGCGGCTCCTATTTACACCGATGCGGTGGTGATTCCCAAGCGGGCGTCGTGGTTCGATTTCGACTTCTTCACGCGCTTCAATGTGGCCCACGCCGATCGTTATGAGGAAGGCGGCCTGGGCGTGTTCCTTGCGCGCCCGGAAGAGCCCACCAAGGTTCTCGGCGGTCTCAGCGTGGGCTGGAAGAATGGCGCGCCCAGCTACGCTGTGGTGTGCGGCTTTGCGTTTTAGGCTATTGACTGCTGGATTCGTACCCGTGCGTTCCGGTCTCCCGGGGTCTCGATTCTTAGACCTGGGAAAGCTCGATTCCAACCCTCCGGATCATGCGGGCGGAGTCTCAGTGGATCGTCCTCGATTTGTGCTGCATATAATCCATCAGCAGGTATTGCCCCAGCGTATCGGGCGTGGTGAAGTAGGCTTTACCCCGGCACATGGCGCTCACCTTGTGCACAAACTGCACCAGGTCGTAATCCGACGCCAGCATAAACGTGTTGATCATGATATTCGAGCGCTTGCAGCGAGCCACTTCTTCCAGCGTCTCGCTCACCACCAGGGGATCAAGACCATAGGGATTTTTATAGATGCGGCCGTCGGGCAGCGTGAGCGCCGAGGGCTTGCCGTCGGTGATCATCACAATTTGCTTCATGTCCTTGCGCTGCCGCGCCAGCACCCGTTGCGCCACCCGCAGCCCCTCGCGCGTGTTCGTATGCCACGGCCCCACTTTGACCCGCGCCAAGTGCGACACCGGCATCTCCTCGGCCGAATCGTGAAACAGCACCAGCGAAAGCGAGTCGCCGGGATATTGCGTGCGGATAAGATGCGACATGGCCATGGCCACGCGTTTAGCCGGCGTAAAGCGGTCTTCGCCGTACAGAATCATCGAGTGCGAGCAGTCGAGCATCACCACCGTGGCGCAGGAGCTTTGATATTCGCATTGGTGGACGTGGAGATCGCCGTACTCAAGCTCGAGCGGCAGGCCAACGCCCTCGCGCATGATCGCCGAGTTGAGCGTGGCCGTAGTGTCGAGGTTCAAGGTGTCGCCGAATTCGTAGCGCCGCGAAGCTCCGCTGGCCTCGATGCCCGTCGCCCAGTGGCGCGTGTCGTGGCGGCCGTAGCTCGATTTGCCCAGCGACCCGAGCAGGTCGCGGAGCGTTTTGAAGCCGAGAAGATCGAGGCTCTTGTCGGTCACCTCGAAGCGCACCTCGCCTTCCACTTTGCCGATCTCGCCATTGCCGGCCGCGGTGCGGTCCGCGTCCTGCCACGCCTGTGACGACGAAATGTAATTCTCCCGCTCCATGCGCTCGATCAGCTTGTCGATGACTTCGTCGAGCTTTCCCTGCGCGGCAAGCTGCTCCAGTTGCTCGCGCAGCGATTCGTCGAACAAATCGCTGTTCTGCAGGGCGCGCCGCAAGGCCTCGCGCAGATCGTCGAGAGTCTTGTCGAGATCCTGGAACGAAGTGTACGGATCGTAGAACCCTGAGTTCAGAAAGTAATTCGAGAGCGCCTGCAGCAGGCTCTCGAGGTCGATCTCCGAGGCCAGGTCGCCGTTGTATTTGGTGTAGCGAACACGCTTCATAAACCCAGCTTTCAGCGTTTAGCCCTCAGCTTCGAACTTTCAGCCCCTAGCCGCCGGCTGCCGTCAGAGCCCTGCGCTTCCTCGGTCCTTCGTCGACCCCTTTTTCCCTAGTCCCTAGTCCCTAGTCCCTTAGTCCCTCAATTGAACCCACCCCGCCGTGTGCTTCTCCGCGACCGCTGCCAGTCTTCGTACTCCACCTCCAGTTCCTGGCGCTCTTTGCGCGTCGCGCTCTCCGGCGCGGCAAACCCGCGATCCTCGCTGCGGCTGAGCTTGCGGTGCGCCACCATGCCTTCCAGCAGAAACTCCGCCGCGGCCACCACCTTGGGCGCGGGATCGGAACCCTTTACTCCCACCGCGCGCAGCTTATCCACCAATCCATGAATCTCCTTGAGTTCCTTGAGCGCCTGCGCCGCCGGCTGCGCGTCCTCGAGCTTCACCGCGCCGCCCAGGTTGAACCAGAGCTCGATCTGGCTGGTGTCCTCGCCGTCGAAATAGCGATCGTAGATCTTGCCCGCGGCGGCGCGGATCAGCTCCCGCACCACGGTATCGGCGCCGCGCATCTCCCCCTCGTATTCCAGCTCCAGCTTGCCCGTAATGCCGGGCATGGCCGCGTAAATGTCGCTCACCCGCGCCAGCGCCGGCTTCTCTCCATTCAGCAGCGCGCGCCGCTCGGCGTTCGACGCCACCAGCTCCAACGTCGAAATCGGCAACCGCTGGCTCACCCCGCTGCGCTTGTCCACTTTTTTGTCTTCGCGCGCTGAGAACGCCACCTGCTCGACGATCTCGCGCACATATTGCGGAATCTCCAGGGCCGCGCCGCGCTCCTGCCACGCCTCCTGCGCGGTGATGGCGATGCCTTCTTCCAGCGTCTCAGGATAGTGGGTGCGAATCTCCGACCCGATGCGGTCCTTGAGCGGCGTGATGATCTTGCCGCGTGCCGTATAATCTTCCGGATTCGCGCTGAACACCAGCGCCAGGTCGAGGGCCAGCCGCACCGGGTAGCCTTTGATCTGCACATCCCCCTCCTGCATGATGTTGAACAGCGCCACCTGTATCTTGCCCGCCAGGTCAGGCAATTCGTTCAGGGCGAACAGCCCGCGGTTGGCTCGGGGCAGCAGGCCATAGTGCATGGTCAGCTCGCTCGAAAGATCTTCGCCCCCGCGCGCCGCCTTGATGGGATCGAGATCGCCCACCAGGTCGGCAATGGTCACGTCCGGGGTGGCCAGCTTTTCCACATAGCGGTCCTCCCGGCTCAGATACGCGATCTGCGCCGCGTCGCCGCACTTGGCCGTCAGGTCGCGGCAGCGCTTGCACAGCGGCAGGTAGGGATTGTCGCGAATCTCGCACCCCGCCAGGTAGGGCAGCCGCTCATCCAGCAGAGCGGTGAGCGCCCGCAGAATCCGGCTCTTGGCCTGCCCCCGCAAACCCAGCAGAATGAAATTCTGTTTCGACAGCACGGCGTTGACGATCTGCGGAACCACCGTGTCTTCGTAGCCGATAATGCCGGGAAAGATGGTCTCCTTTGCCGCCAGCCGCGCCATCAGGTTCGCGCGCATCTCGTCTTTCACCATACGTAATTTCAATCGCGCTTCGCAAAACGACGGGTGGGCGCGAAGTTGTCCCAGGGTTTGGGGAAGCTGGGCGAGGGGCATCGATTGGCTCCTGTCTATCCGGCTTTCGTGCGCAAAACCGGCTTTGTTGTAAGAGACGCGTCAAACGGAGATTCGGTTGAGCGAACCCGGCAACGGTCTTCGCCCCCACACCGTTTGCGCCGTCTATCTTCGTTTGCGAATG
>JASHUH010000183.1 GCA_030040115.1 Acidobacteriaceae bacterium
AAACAAGAAAAGGTATCCCAAGAAGCGTCAGCAAACGTCTGCGTTAACGATGGTCGATGCAATTGCGTTGCGAATCCAAAAACTGGCGCCCAGTGACCGGGTTTTCTTTGAGGGCACAATCAAGTTCTATGTGCCAAAGCTTCTCGAAGATGAATGGATCATCCTCGGTGTTCGCGAGTGGAGGACCTACAATGCCCGCAAGCCGACTGCGAAATTCTTGGGAGTTCAAAGCGTAATCAAACTAGTGGAAAAGCTGCGAATTCAAGGATTGAGTGTGCGATATTCCAGTTGTCGGAAGAACGGCAAGACGCACGATCTGTCACGAAAGCTGGCGACGGTTGGATCGCCGAGAAAACCGAAGATTGGAATTGACTGGCACGGTGCGCCCAATCAAGCCAGCGTAAACCATCACGAGCAACTTGGAATCTGCGTCGTCAATCAGGTTAAAGAATCCGGCAAGCTCAAGTGGAAATCCTCCGATGCGTTTCGTCATGTGATCGTTTTGGCGCTGGTGAGGAAGATCCGGGTCTAAGCATAGTCTCCAGCAGCGTTCGAAAGAAGGCTATTTTTTGCATTTTTGGGCGCAGGTGCGAACTGTTCAAGAAATACGGCTAGATGGGTATTTACTTGACCAAGGTGACCACAACCTGTAGTGTTTTGAGCCGTGAAGGATTATCCGCGAGATTTGCTGGAGTTGGAGGCTCGGTTCTCGACCGAGGAGGCCTGTCGTGCCTATTTGATGCACTGAAACACAGAACATCTGGCGGGTCTGGACCATCGGCCCAACTCACAATTGTTTCATCTGCAAAGAGTCGCGCGGCGGCTATAAAGCCTGTCCATGCCGTCGGTTCATCAGAGCGCATCATTGCCCCGATTGTATTCCGCTTCGAAAAACTCACTCAACCGAGAACGCCCGTCACTTCAAAATGTGGGTACAACAGACAGATTGAATATGCTGCGAGTTGGGAGTGTACAAAACGTGTACAATCGGCGGGTTCTATCAGGTGGTGAGTTTATCTAAGTCTTTTATTTTGAATGGTCGGGGAGAGAGGATTTGAACCTCCGACCCCCTGGTCCCGAACCAGGTGCTCTACCAGGCTGAGCCACTCCCCGAACTAGATTTTTGGGCGTTGAGCCCGCCCCTGCCGCGCCGGACCCCGGGAATACGCCTCATCAAGTTTAGCAGAGTCCCGCGTTTGCGGCTGCCTTTTGGGGTCTATCTCTTTGCGAAGCCCTGCAGTTGGGGACTTTGCAGGGTTCCACGGCGCGAGCGCACCACAACGTTCGGCGATTGAGATCGCAAACCCGGTGGCCCATTTTGCAGGAAGACGGCCGGGCGGCAGGAATCGGCCGCTCCGACGCTGCTCGCGCTGATGCGGTGCGGTGAAGGTATGATTGCGTGGACCAGATGCATGGCCTCAGGCTAGGCTTACGCATCTACACGCGCGTCGGCAAATCCCAATGTTTGGTGAGAATCGCCAGCGGCCCCGGGGCCGACGGTGAGCAGATACGCCTCGGACGTGTGGCCGTGGGCGAAGTAATGTTCCACAAAGAAAGTCGCGATTTGGACGGGTTTTCCATTGGTTGATCAAATCTCTCTCGAACTTAGCGCACTTGCGGAAAGCCGAGATCTACCTTGCTTGTAGATGGGTCGGGCCAGCGGCTGGTGACGACCTTGGCGCGGGTGTAAAACTGCACGCCTTCAGGGCCGTACATGTGCAGGTCACCGAAGAGCGAGCTTTTCCAGCCGCCAAAGCTGTAATACGACACGGGCACGGGAATGGGGACGTTGACGCCCACCATGCCCACTTCAACATCGAACTGGAACTGGCGCGCGGCGCCGCCGTTTTGCGTGAAGATGGCTGTGCCGTTTCCGAAGGGGTTCTCGTTGATGAGCCGAAGGGCTTCGGCATAGGTGTTCACGCGGACCACGCTCAGCACGGGGCCGAAGATTTCCTGCTCATAGCACTGCATGCCGGGTTGAGCGTTGTCGATAAGGGAGGGTCCGAGAAAGAACCCATTTTGCCGGGTTGCCGGGTTGCGACGGCCGTCGATGGCGACGGTGGCGCCTTCGGCGGCCGCGGTGTCAAGGTGCGAAGCCACGCGGTCGCGATGCTCGCGGGTGATGAGCGGACCCATCTCGCTGCCGGGGTCCAAACCAGGTCCAACCTTGATGCGCGCCACGCGCTCGCGGATGGCCTCGATGAGAGGATCGGCGACACTGCCCACAGCGACAACTACGGAAATGGCCATGCAGCGCTCACCGGCGGCTCCGTAGCCGGCTGAAACTGCGGCGTCGGCCGCCATATTGATGTCGGCGTCGGGGAGGACCAGCATGTGGTTCTTGGCTCCGCCCAGCGCCTGCACGCGCTTGCCATTGCGTGTTGCGGTTTCATAAATGTACTTGGCGACGGGGGTAGAGCCGACGAAGCTGACGGCTTTGATATCGGGATGTTCGAGAATTCGGTCGACAGCGACTTTATCGCCGTGGACGAGGTTCAACACGCCATCGGGCAGGCCCGCTTCCTTGGCGAGCTGAGCGATGACGACGCTGGCCGACGGGTCTTTTTCCGACGGTTTGAGAAGGAACGCGTTGCCACAGGCGATGGCGTTCGCGAGCATCCATAAGGGAACCATGGCGGGGAAGTTGAACGGCGTAATGCCGGCCACCACGCCCAGAGGTTGGCGAATCTGGTAGACATCGACGCCACGGCTGGCCTGTTCGGTGTAGCCGCCCTTGAGCAAATGGGGAACGCCGCAGGCGAATTCGACGTTTTCAAGGCCGCGCGCTACTTCGCCGAGGGCGTCGGAAAGAGTCTTGCCGTTTTCCGTGCCCACGACCTCCGCGATGCGCTGGCGATTATGCGCGATGCGGTCGCGAAAAGCGAACAGAATCTCGGCGCGGCGCGACAGCGCCGTGGCGCGCCACTGGACCGATGCCGCTTTGGCCGAGGCGACGGCGCGGTCGACATCCGCGGCGGAGGCAAAGCCTACTTCCGCGATCATCTCGCCGGTGGCCGGGTTCATTACGGCTCCGCTGCGTCCTGAAGTTGCGGGTTGGGGTTTCCCGTCGATCCAGTGAGAAACCGCGGCCGGGGACGACGTCTCTACTGTAGCCATTTCGCCTCCATTCCTTGTCTGAATCAAGAATACCGGTTCACAGCGGATCGCCAGAGCTGCGCTTCTTGGAGGAAGCCAAAATCCTCGTTCCCCGTCGAACTCAAGTCCCGGCTGGCAAAACGCCAAGTCTTGGCGGTCGGGACGCCTTGACGCGAGCGTGGTTTTGCCGCCAGCCGGGTTGAGCGCCAATCAATTAACGTAAGAAGCAGGTGGTTTATTCCCGGCTCAAGACCGAAATCCCTCCGAGGCCCATTCACAAGCCGCGGCCCCGCAAGCATCACAATCGGTGGCTGGTGCTGATTGCGGCTTTCAAGCTGGCCCAGGCGCTCCTGTTCATCGCCATCGGGTTGGGAGCGCGGCACATGCTCCACAAAGACGTGGGGGATGAACTGGCCGTATTGGCCGATCACCTGCGCTTCAATCCCGAGTCGCGCCTGGTCAACTTTGTGCTGGAGAAAGCATCCCTGCTGAACGACCCTTTGCTGCGCCGCATTGGCTTTGTGGCGTTCAGCTACGCGGGCCTGGGATTGACCGAGGGGATCGGATTGTATCTCGAAAAGGCCTGGGGCGAATACATGACCCTCATCATTACGGTTTCGTTTCTGCCCTGGGAGTGCATCGAAGTCCTGCGGCGGCTGACCTGGCCGCGCGTCGGCCTGCTCACGATTAACGCGCTGGTATTCTTCTATTTGCTGCAATTAGTGGCGGAGCGGGGGCGGGAACGGATGGCGCGGATGAGAAGCCGATCGCGGCAGGGGGCGCATTAAGGCGGCCCCTTTCTTCGCGGGCTCTGGCAGGACAGCGAGACCCATGGCCCAAGGGCGGCTCACTCGATATATACTGCTGACGTTGCGCACCCGGACAGCCCCGCGCCTCTCCGCTCGTGAAGGCGAATCCATATTGTCCTGGCCCTCAACCTGAACCACAGGAGAGAAATTTGTCGCACCGCATCCCTGCTCTCACCCCTCTGCTTACAGCGGCGCTTTTGTTTCCGGCGATGTCCGGCGCGCGGGGCGGACCCGCACGAAGCGCGAAGGACTTGCGCATCTCCGTGGTCGACGTAGAAGGCGGCGCCGCCAGCCTGTTTCGCACCCCCGAAGGCAAAACGCTGCTCATCGATACGGGGTGGCCGCCGGGTATGGGCAACTGGCCGCGCATGAGCGGCAAGCCGGCGACGCCGACCACGTCCAGCGCCGACCGCATCGCCGCGGCAGCCAAGGCGATGGGCGTCACGCATATCGATTACCTGCTGATGACGCATTACCACGTGGATCATGCCGGCGGGGTGCAGGCTCTTCTTGAAAAGCTGCCCGTCGGCACGTTCATCGATCACGGGCCGAACAGCGAGGCACTTCCCGCCCATGCGGACCCGCGCCGGCTGGCGTTCGCCACATCGACGCTGTATCAAAAGTGGGTGGCCGCCTACCAGGGGCACCCGCACATTTCCGCGACGGTGGGCCAGGTGTTGAACATCGGGTCGTTGCGGCTCAAGTTTGTGGCCAGCAACGCGGAACTGCTGAGCGCGCCGCTGCCGGGGGCGGGGCAGCCCAATCCGCTATGCGCCGGCGTGCCGCAGATGGAGCGCAACGGCGGGGTGGAAAATGTCCACTCGCTGGGCATGCTGATGACGTTCGGCAAGACGCGCATTCTCGACCTGGGCGACAACACCTGGAACAATGAATTGAAACTGCTTTGCCCGGTGAACAAAATCGGCAAAGTGGACGTGTATTACGTCACCCAGCACGGCATGGACCTCTCCAGCAGCCCGCCCACGGCGGCCTTCGACCCACTGGTGGCGCTGATGCAGAACGGGCCCATGAAGGGCGGCGACGAGCCGGTGCTCAAAACCGTGGACACCTACCCGCATCTGGAAGGGTTGTGGATGCCGCACTATTCCGTGCGCTACCCGAACCTGAATCCTAATCCCAATTACATCGCCAATCTCAATCAGCAGCCGGATATGGCGTATCCCATCGACCTCGACATCACGCGGTCAGGCGAGATCACGGTGACCAACACCCGGAACGGTTTCAGCAAGACCTACGAATCCCGCGAAGCGCGACCTCACGCGGCAAAGTGAGGACAGCCGCGCCAGCGATGAGCGGCGCGCGACGCTTTTTCCGGGCGGGCAGGAACGGACGTTTTTACCCCTCACCCCCCCACCCAATTTCGTTCTGGGAAGCAAGTGCTTTGCTTTCAAAGATTTAAGCGCTTAGACTCGCCGTAAACAGATGAAAATAAGCGACTTATTCGCAAGCGACAGATACTAAATGATTTACTCCTTCCCGTATCGGGTTTTTACCCCGTTTTGCCGGTTTTCTTCCCTCGCAATTGTTCACGGATTGGCCATGGATTGCCCCTGATTTCGGACCAGCGGTCAGGTTTCAGGGGGCAAGCTTAGACAATGACTCCCGATTGGCGATGAAATCATGCGCGTTTTCGGCTTGACTACTTCTCATTATGACGAAGGGCGCGAAATAACCGGCAAGTTGAGGAAGAATTTTTGCAGGCACCCCCGCAACCGCCAACCCGCTCTTTGCCGGCTCGCTGACTTGCCGGCTCGCTGACGCGCCGACTTGCCCTCACACCACAACCTTCTTTCCCTGTTCGTGATGCTTCTCCTTGCTGTCCGCGAAGAGCTTGACGGCCCGCGCCACGCGATCCCGCGCATAGGCCGCGTCGCGCCAGCCCCTGATTTCCACCCGCTTGCCTTCAAGATCCTTGT
>JASHUH010000184.1 GCA_030040115.1 Acidobacteriaceae bacterium
GCGATTTCGCCAGTTCAAGGAGATTCAGCAAACCGTCACGCCCGAAGAGTGACTGGCCGCTGACTCCCTCATCCGACAGGATGTACTCATCGAGCACCGTCCAGCCGTAACGTTCTGCCGCCTCCTTACAATTGCGGACCTGGTCGGCGATGCTTGTTGCGTTCTGCTGGTCCGTAGAGTACCTCGCGTAGACGGCACAGCGGAAGTTCTGTTGTGGAATTTGAAAGAAACCTGAAAAGGACATCTCAATTAATGCGGTTCGCGCCCGCACCCTCCTTGCCCAGCGGTTTCGTAGTTCGCTCGTCGAACTTTACTTCAGTCGGGTTCACGGCAGGTCCGTGCTCCTCGATGAACTGGCGGACAAGAAGCGGAACGATCCATGTCCGGATCGCCGAACGTAAGGATTCCGGGTCCGGTTTTCCAGGGGCCAAGAAAAGGCGGCCCTCCCGTTGATCGCGTCGCGGCTTGGTTTTTGATGGATCAGGTTTTACCCATGCTCTTGATGTCATTCTTTCCTCGTTTTGAATTCGATTTACAGATCCTAGGGTGAGCCCGTTCAGCTCTTCGCCGCCTAAGATATTGAATCTACCTCGGCGTCATCATCGAAAAAGGCCGGTCCCGCACAAGGCACCGGACCGGGATGTACGGAAGCGCCTAGTAGCAGCAGGCAATCCCCGCTCTAAGATTTACAGGCCACCTGCATGAAATTCGGTGAAGATTGGCGTTTCGGATTGGGGAGCCGATTACAAGGCCGCCTGATCGTCAGTGCTAAATCCCGCCGAACCCCTGCGCCGGGCACTGCTGAACATCCCCTGGCGAAGCGAGCGGATGCCCACCAGTAGGTCATCTTCGGTCACCTCATCACCGCGCTGGAAGGCAAACTGTCCGGCGATCACGTAGGCCTCGCGAAGCTGGGCGAAGCTGTATCCGCTTGACTCCTGTACGGGATGACGAAGCTGTTCATCGCTTAAACCCGTGTTCATCTTGCGTAGGTACTCCAGGCGCAGTTCCTCACCGGGGTTAGCGAAGTGAATTACGCGGTCAAAGCGACCAGGTCGCCGCAGGATCGCAGGATCGAGCGTGGTTGGCTCATTCGCGGTGGCGACAACGACAATGCCTTCGCCGCTGGCAACGCCATCCAGACTGTTCAAGAGATGCTGAAGACTAAGCCTGCAATTTGATTCCCCGGTCCGAGGAAAGGCGCGATCAATGTCTTCAAACAGGACTATGGCGGGCCGATCTCGCCGCGCCTTGTCGAACAGCATATCGAGGTCGCTGTCGTCGGTGTTCGGGTCAAAGAATCGGAGGGTGAACGCGTTGAGCCCCCGAGCGTTCATCATCGCGCGGATTGCGCTCGTCTTACCGTTTCCGGGCGGCCCGTGCAGCAGATATCCGCGTCGAAAGGGCAGATTGCGCTCCCGGAACCACTCCCGCCGATCCCAGAAACTCTCAAAGTCGTCCTTCAGAAGGGCGAGGACGTTCTCGCCCAGCACTAGATCATTCCAGCCACCGCGAGAGATCCGGCTTGGCCTGCTCCCGATGGTGAACAAGTGCGGTGTACTTTCCCGGCGGAAGATGTCTCCGAACAGACGCAGGAGGGTCGGTACATCTTCGCGCCTTGCCAGGAGAACCCGAGCGGCACTTTCGCTGGTGCTTGCAGGTCCAGCGATGTACGGGACATTCAAGAGTACAACCGTGCAGTCGTAAACATGGAGGCGCAATGCTAGAGGACACTCACTCCAGTCGAGCCCAGCCCATTCTCCCGCACGTTTCCGCCGGTACACACTCGTGTCGCTGTGACCGTCGTCATTGAATTCGTCGGACATCGTCACCACCGGCGGGAAATCCGGCGGCGCTTCCGCTTTCGCCACCAAGGGAACGAGGCGGGTGATCGGTCTCTGGCCTGCTCTACGCCGGTGCGGGATTCCAAGACATTTGTGTACGCCGACCTGCGAGAGATTTGGGAGGCCATCAACTATGACCGCTTCAGCCAGAGAGATACCGAGCTTTTCCTCAATCCACCTTTGGTGGGCCGTGATCGCCTTACGAATCGTGCGAGAGCGAGTTGCAAATTCTTGTACGTGTGAGTCCAACTGCGTGCGCTCCTCCATGGAATGTGCCGAACTGTCTACAGCGGGTGGCAAAAAGACCGGTCCAGTCACGGTAGGCACCGGACCGGGATGCATTTAGTTTGCCTATTAGCTGCGGGGAATCCCGCCGCTACAATAACCTGGCCACCTGCGCAAAAAACAGAGAAGATTGCGTTTCGTATCGCGGTACGTGCCTGCACGGCGTGCGTGCACGTTCGCGGATTCCAGGACAAACCGGCTATCTGGTGTCGTAAACCCGCCGCATAGAAACCGAGAACAATGCCTATGACGCGCTCCTGGACGTAGTGACCGTATATCGCGGCTGCGATGCGGGCAGCCGGGGCGGAGAACCCGCGAGGTCATGGTCCTGTTCGAGCCCGGGCGCAACATTGCCCGCGCCTAGGTTGCGGCGAGCAAGCTTCCGGCGATCAAGATGCCAGACCTCGTGGAGGTCCCGAAGGTCGAAGATTGAGGCGTGGATTCGCGGCCGGCATAACTGATCGCCCCCTCACCGTGACAAAAATGAAAGCCCCGGGTGTCATGGCCGGGGCTTAGCTGTTACCTCCGTGGTCGTGGCGATCCCGGCGGCGACGGAAACAGCATCGGAATGGCGATCACCTTGCCATCTGGTGGCGCTTTAGGCTCGGCGTCAGGGGCCCACCACATCATCTGTTGGAGTGCGTCGCAGCACTCAAGAAACATCGACGCGATTGCCATCGTGTCAGCCGCCCGCCGCATCTGCTTAGAGCCCGCTGGCGACGTTCGCACTTCGTAGGCGACGTTGTATAGCTCGCAGATGGTCAAGTCGCGTACAGCCTAGCGGGCATGGCGACCTCCAGCACGCGGTCAATGAGGGTAGTTTCCTCATCGTCCCTCGTCGGGCGCGGCTCTGTCTCTACCACGTCCGTGGGGGTAGACTCGGGGACGGGCATTGTGTCGAACCTGATGATGCAAGTCATGCCGCCACCCCCGTCGCCATCGGGAACGTCTCGTTGACCATGCGCTGGGCGTCTGCGCCACGGGCAGGCCGCAGATAGCGCATCGTGCTCCTCAAGTCCTTAGGGGAATGCCCGAGCCAGCGGCCCACGGTCAGGAGATCCCTTCCGGCCCAAAGATGCCACGTGGCGTACGTGGCGCGGAATTTATGAAGCCAACAGTCGTCAGGGTTGAGCCCAGCATCTGTCGCCCGTTTCTTGAGGAGCGCCAGGAATTCACCGTTTGGCTTGCCCTCATCACTGGGAAAGAGCAGCGGGCAGCCCGGCTTGGCGTTCACCTTGGCAGCCCTCAATGACTCAGCGAGGCACGTGGGAATCGGAATCTGGCGGGCCTTGTACCGCTTCGGCGTCCACTGGTATGCAGCCTTGGCGGTGACCTTGACTGTGGGCGTAGTGCCGAGGTCAATATCCGACCAGTACGTGTGCGTCACCTCCTGGGAGCGCAGGCCGGTCATTAAAAAAAACTCAAAGTAGAGCCGCTCCTGCGGATCGCAGACGGCGAACAGCTTGTCGAGGTCTGCCTGTTCGTAAATCTCCGGGTCTTCTTCGGTGTACTTCGGCCAGTCCTGCGGATTGACGCCGGTGCGGATCCCTGCCCACTTCCAAAAAATCATGACGTTCAGGAACTGGTTGGCCACCGTGCGGTCGCCATCGCCCTTCTCGCGACGGACGAAGGCGGTAAACCGGAGCATGTCCGTCCGGTCGATTTCTTCCAGGCGTTTCTTCTTGCATGACTCCCCGAAGTAGCGGAGCGCAACGGAGTAGGCTGCGTATGTGGACTTCTTTTTGATAAGCTTGATTTCTTCGAGGTAGGCTGCGACGGCGTCGGAGGTGGGCCGCCCGGTCGGGACGGCGGCGGCGACGGGCTCCGCCAGTGCAATCCCGCGCGCCTCAGCCTGGAGGCGGATCTCCAGGTCCGTTTTGGCTGCAATCGCCTTCTCCGGCTCGGTGGAGATCCGCTCCAAGACGCGCTTCTCGCCGTTGTCGTACGTGAGGTAGAAGATCGCGGGATCGAAGTGATGGGGCTCACCGTCAAGGATCGCGCAAGACTTTTTGAGTTTGCCGTTCTTGGCGATGAAGGGTTTGAGGTAGGTGCGTTTGCCATTCGGCAGACGGACCCAGACGTATAAGGCCACTTTCGGGGGTTTCATGGAATTCGCTCCTGAGAGGAAATACCCCTGGGAGCGGTTCGGCTGGATTATCTTGGAAAATATAAGCAGGAATATAAACCGGCTTATAAGTCATTTAGAATCAACATGCAGCTAAGAAGGTGGCGATTCTGTGAGGGAATCGCCGCTTGAGTTTTCGACCCGCTGGACAACAGAAAGGGAAGTGTTCCAGCCGAAATTGGCGAGCGGAGCGAGGGTCCAGGCCGCGTCGCCCTCGTCGGCTATCATTTCCGGGCCGGCTTTTTTCTGGATCAAGTTATCGCGTCCATAGGGCAAATGTCCCGGCTGCGGTTAGGCTATAAGTACTAGCAGTGAACCGGGCGTTTGCCCCTCCCTGACTGAATCATTCCGGCTGAAAATAAACCACACTGTTTTTCCCTGTGGCCGCTTGTTTCCCGAAGTACGCAACGAAAGCCGTCAACACGAGTGCCGACTTTCAAAACTGTGGGCGGAAGTAGCTGGACGGCCATTCAAGTCGAAACCAGAGATACGGGATCATTCGGGTTCAGCGGACGGTCGCCGCTTCTTGGCATGCCAACAGTCGAAGACTTTTCGTTGGGGAAGCCGGCTTCCTGGGGTCACGTGGACCTGAGCGTGCGGCTTCGAGACACGCCTTCTCTGGCTTCGCGGTAACTGTACACAAACCTAATCTCGCACGGAGGAGGTCCCAATGCGTAAACTGTTTTCCGCATCTCTCCTGCTGGTAGTTGCTGCTTTTTCAGCAAGCCTGCACGCACAGACCGTCGACACCGCCATTGTGGGCACCGTCACCGACAACTCCGGGGCAGTCATTTCGGGAGCCAAAGTGACAGTCACGTCCGTGTCCACCGGGATCGCGAAATCGGCGGTCACCACAGGTACGGGTGAATACACCGTCAACTACCTGCTTCCCGGCTCGTATAACGTTGCTGTTACGGCCAATGGGTTCACCACAACTCAGCGGCAGGGAATCGAGGTGCAGCTCAGTCAGGAGGCAAGGGTCAACTTCCAACTGCAGGTTGGGGCGACCACGCAGCAGGTGATCGTTGAAGGAGCGCCGCCCTTGCTGCAGACCCAAGCCTCCTCTCTGGGCGCGGTTGTCAACCAGGAGGAGACCCAGAACCTTCCTCTGAATGGGCGCAAATTCGACGACCTCGCCATTCTCACGCCGGGCACGACTTCGTACGATCCGGATAATCACACCGAATCGGAGGATGGGGCCAGCGTTCAGTCTTACAGCGAATTACTGGAGTGGGGGCAGACCAACGTGGACGGGGTCACAATGATGGGCGACCGTCACGCGTACGTGAACCTGTATCCCTCCACCGACGCCATACAGGAATTCGATGTGCTTGCCGGAGACGCCGAAGCGGAATACGTCGGCTCGGCCGGGGACATCACCAACGTTGAACTGAAATCCGGCACCAACGCCTTCCACGGGGATGCGTTCGATTACCTTCGCAACACGGCGCTGGATGCGCGGAACTTCTTTATACCCGCTCCCACGCCCAAGCAGGTGTATCGGCAGAATCAGTTCGGCGGGACGCTGGGTGGTCCGATTATCAAGAACCACACCTTTTTTTTCCTAAGCTATGAAGGGATTCGCTCCAATGAGCAGTCTGCCGGGCTGGCGGTGGTTCTGACGCCGGCCGAGGAGAACGGCGACTTTTCGGCTCTACTACCCGGCACCCA
>JASHUH010000185.1 GCA_030040115.1 Acidobacteriaceae bacterium
TTTAGCTACTTTGCCCGAACGCAGGCCGGCAACGACGCCGCTCCTCCTTCTGCTGGGCGCTCAAGCCGGGTACACAAAGGTCGATTTACTGGGACCGTCTCGACGTTCGACCGAAATTGCAGGGCTCCCATAAAAAGAAGCGCCCTACGGCCCCTTCTCCATCAGATCCTCGAGTTTGGGCTTGTATTTGGCCGCGCGCCCGGCGCGCGGCTTGGGTTCGATCACGCGCCCGGGTTTGGGCTGGCCCACCCGTTCGCGGGCGTTCGCCTTGACCGCCTTGGCGGCTGAAAATCGGTTTGGCTTGCGTTTCGCCACCGCAAGATCGAGTATGAAGGAAATCGGGCCCCGGCGATACCCCGCCGGGCGCAGAGCACGGAAGGAGTGACGAGAGCACAGGAGGGCTGAACAGGATGGAGGAGCGGGATTTCTTCAACGAGACCACCGAGATGCGCAAGCACACCCTGGTTTGCCCCCGCTGCGGGCAGGCCGGCGAATACACCGTCACCTGGGTGGTCCGCCGCAAGCGCGCTCAGCTCCCCCGCGGGGCCGACGAACGCGACCGGGCGCGCTTCGCCAAAGCGCAATCCTACATGGTAAGACGCGATGACAAGCTCGCCTGCGCCAATCTCCGCTGCCGCAAGCCCTTTGAAATTACCACCCTCCAGTCGCTGGCCTTTCTCATGGAGTGATTCTCGTGACTCTCATGACTTATGGATCGGTTCTCAAGGATCGACCGCGGTCGCTTTCCGCAACCAGCGCTCGGGCCGCCTCGAAGCCGCGTTCTCGACCCGTTCTGGTCCGCCTTGCGGCCTCGCCTGGCTTGACGTGGCGGAATCTACTGGCGCATAGCTGGTCCCATGTGATTGAATCGAATCGAGGCGCACGGGCGCGGAGGTCACCATCGGGCCCGGCGAGAAGATCGCGATGCCCAATTTCCTGCTTCCCCCCGAAGAGCGCAATCTCACCCCTGACCAGGTCGAGGCCCTCGATAAGCGCCGCCATCTCGGTCACACCTTTCTCGTCATCGCCGGCCAGTTCGCCATTATCGCCACGGTCCTGTTGCTCTGGGCCGGCCAGGATCTGCAATACTCGCCAGGTTGGGACCACCCCATGGCCTACTATCTCTTTCTGTGCGTGTTCCTTCTGGTTGTCTTTGCCATCGCCGGCATGGTGCTGCGCAGAGGAACCCCACGCATTGACTGACCCGCGGCCCGGGCGGATGCAGGACGACGCAAAACGGTATAGGCTTGAAGTTGCCGATGGTCGCTGCTTCCCTTACCGCCTCATCTACCGTGGCGTCCCATGCGCGGCTCACCGATAGCCATGGTCGCGTCATCCACGATCTGCGCGTCTCCATCACCGACCGCTGCAATTATAAGTGCGTTTACTGCCGCACCGGCGAAGAGGGCGCCCAGTATCCCGAACTAGCCATCGAAGAGTATCTACGCCTGATCCGGCTGTTCGTCGACCTCGGCATCACGAAGGTTCGGCTCACGGGTGGCGAGCCACTGCTGCGCCACGGGCTTGTGGATATGGTGCGGCAATTGGCGCGCATGCGCACCTTGTGGGACGAGCCGCTCGATCTGGCGCTGACCACGAATGGCCATCTGCTGGATTCCCTGGCCACCCCCCTCAAAACCGCCGGCCTCAACCGCGTCACGGTGAGCATGGACGCAGTGGATGCCGGGGTATTCGAGCGCATCACGCGCATTGCTGGCAGCCACAAGACGGTTCTGGGCGGCATCCGCGCGGCGCGCGCCGCGGGGCTGACCCCGCTTAAGATCAACTGCGTGCTACTGCGCGGCTTCAACGAGGACCAAATCGAGGGCTTCGCCCGCTTTGCGCGAGAAGAGGGAGTGGTGGTGCGGTTCATCGAGTTCATGCCCCTCGAAGAGGGGCGGCTATGGTCGCCGGAGATCGTGGTTCCGCTGGCCGAAATTGTAGAGCGCATCGGCCGCGTGCTGCCGCTCGTCGAACTGCCGCCATGGGAAGCCAGCGAGACGGCCCGCCGCTATACCTTTTCCGACGGCCGGGGTGAAATTGGCGTGATTGCGCCTGTGACGCGGGCCTTCTGCGGCGCCTGCAGCCGGGTTCGCCTCACCTCGGACGGCAAAATCCGCACCTGCCTGTTTTCCCAGGTGGAGCACGATCTGTACGGCCGGATGCGCGCAGGAGCAAGCGACGAGGAGTTGCGGACATACATCTTCCGCACTGTGCAGGGGAAGGAAGCGCGGCATCACATCGGCGAGCCGGGATTTCTCAAGCCTTCGCGCTCCATGGTGCACATCGGCGGATGAATGCAACTCTGCTTCGCGCTTTGGAAGTAAAGTTCGCCCGGATCGCGCTGACACTCGATCTGCCGGCACAGTTCGGCGTGACAAAATAGTCTCAAAGAGTCCCCCAAAAGAAGGGGTCCGAAGATGACCAACGAGACGGAAGGACGAATCCCGCTCGCGGATCTGCATGTTTTCCATCAATTGGCCCGCTCGCTCACCTCGAGCTTCGACCGGGACACCATTCTGCGCACCATTCTGGATCACATGGAGCGCATCGTCCACGCCGAATTATGGGCGTTGCTGATGCTCGACGAGGCGACGCAGGAACTTTATTACGCGATTGCCGCCGGCGCGGAGCAGTCAAGCCTCCGCGACCTGCGCGTGAAGGTCGGCGAAGGCGTGGCTGGTTGGGTGGTCGAGCACGGTGAAACTCTGATTGTCCCCGAGGCCGAGGAGGACCCGCGGGTGCGCGCCATGGGTGGCAAGCCGCGCTCGGTGCGCTCGGTGATCGCCATGCCCCTGCGCGGACGCAAGGGCACCCACGGTGCGATCGAAATCTTCAATCCGCGACCCGAGCAGATGACCGATTACACCATCGCGTTTCTGCACATTCTGGCGGACCACGCCGCCATCGCCATTGAAAACGCCAACGACGTGGCGCGCATTCAGCAGCTCACCATCACCGACGACACAACGGGGCTCTATAATGTCCGGCATCTGTATGACGTACTGGGCCGCGAGCTGGCGCGCTGCGCCTCGAGGCGCCTGCCGGTGAGTTTGGCTTTCCTTGACCTGGATCGTTTCAAGATGGTGAACGATGTCCACGGGCATCTGATCGGCAGCGAACTGCTGGCCCGCACCGGCCAGCGTTTGCAGGAATTAAACCGCAAACAGGACTGGTGCTTCCGTTATGGAGGCGACGAATTCGTCATCCTGATGCCGGAAACCGGCGCCACGGCGGCCCTCAAGCAGGCCCTGAACCTGCACCGTGCTTTAATGCAGACCCGATTCCGGATGAAGAATGGATTGGAATTGTGCGTAAGCGCGAGTGTCGGCCTGGCGACCTCCCCTGACGACGGCCTCACGCTCCATACCATCATCGGCATAGCCGACGCGCGCATGTACGCCGTGAAAGGCAACGGCCGGGGACAGGTGCGCGGAACCTGAATCGCATGGCTTGCCGCATAGCCATCCATTTCCCGCTGCTAGAATCGAACCAGCCGCAACCCGGCCATTTCACCTGTTGTACGCCCTACGCGCTTCTGCGGCTCGGGACCATTGAGCGCACTGGGAGCCGCTCTCAAGTCTTAACTGCCGATGACTCTCCGTCTTTTCAATACCCTGACCGGACAAATCGAGCCGCTCGTTCCCGCCGATGGCGAGGTGCTGCGCATGTACGCCTGCGGTCCAACGGTTTACGACTACGGTCATATCGGTAACTTCCGCACCTTTCTGCAGATCGACGTTTTGCGCCGCTTTCTCCATCTCACCGGGGTCCCGGTGCGCCACGTCATGAACATTACCGACGTGGATGATAAGATCATCCGCAACGCGGCGCAGGCTGCCGTCCCGATCAGCCAGTACACGGCTCAATATGAGCAGGCATTTTTCGAAGACCTGGAAGCTCTTCGCATCGAACGGCCGGAAGTGTTGCCTCACGCCACTGACCATATTCCCCGCATGGTGGCGCTGGTTGAAAAGCTGGCGGCTGCGGGAGCCGCGTACCGAACCGAAGACGGAAGCTGGTATTTCCGCCTGTCGGCATTTCCCGAGTACGGCAAGCTCAGCAAGAAAGATTTGACCGGCATTGCCGACGGCGCGCGCGTGGACGTGGACGAATACGAAAAGGATTCGGCGCGCGATTTCGCGTTGTGGAAAGCGGCCAAACAGGGCGAAACTTCGTGGGATACGGCGATCGGGCGCGGTCGGCCCGGCTGGCACCTCGAGTGCTCCGCGATGTCGATGGAGTGCCTGGGCGAGAGCTTCGATCTGCATGCGGGCGGCGAAGACCTGATGTTTCCCCACCACGAAAATGAGATCGCCCAAAGCGAGACGGCCACTCATAAGCCGTTTGTGCGGCATTGGATGCATGTGCGCTTTCTGCTCGTCGAGGGACGCAAGATGTCCAAGAGCGAAGGCAACTTCTTCACCATTCGCGACCTGCTTTTGAAGGGCTACAAAGCCTCCGCGATCCGGTTGGCGCTGATCTCGGTGCCCTACCGCCATCAGCTGAACTTCACTTTTCAGGGACTCACCGAGGCCACGGGCGCGATTGACCGTTTGCGCACCTTTCGCCGCCGACTCGTGGATACGTTCTTCCCGCCTGGCGAGAACGCGCAGATGCAGGAAGCGGCGCGCAACGCCAGGGCCGAATATATGGCGGCATTGGCCAATGACCTGAATACCGCGGAGGCGCGGGCGCCCATCTTCGATCTGGTGCGCGCCGCCAATTCAGCTATCGATCAGGGACAGTTTTTGGCTGCCGATAGCGAGGCGATTTTGGCGGTTCTGAAAGATTTTGACGCCGTTTTCGACGTGCTTGAGGACCGCGATGCCGGGCCTACCGAACGGGCTTTGGCTTGGGCCGAGCAGGTGGGCCGCTTCGACGACGTAGCGCCCGAGTTGCTGGCGCGCCAGTCGCTCACCGACGAGGCTATTGCGGCGCTGGTGGCCGAGCGCACCCAGGCCAAGCGGCAGCGCGACTTCGCGCGCGCCGACCAGATTCGCAACCAACTGGCGCAGCGGGGCGTGATCATTGAAGACTCGAAGGACGGCGTGCGCTGGAAGCGGAAATGAGCGAATTTCGGGTAAACTTGAGAGAACGGGATCGAAATTGCGATGGTGATTGTATGGAATTTGAGATCGTATTTGATCGCAACGGCGAGGAAATTGGCCCGAAGATGCTTTCGAAGATCGCCAAGCGGACCGGCCTGAAACCAGAGGATCTCTAATTCCCATGGAAGCCACTGAAGCACAAGAATTGCAGGAACACGCCGAGCACGGCTCACGTGAGTCGGCGATGCGCCCGGTAGCATTCACCATGAGCGTGCTGGCGGTGTTGGTGGCCGTGACCACGGTGCTCGGACACCGCACCCATACCGAGGCTGTGCTGACCCAGAACAAGGCTACCGACCAGTGGAATTATTACCAGGCGCACAAAATCCGCTCCAACGATACGGAGCTTACCGCCGATCTGCTGGGGGTTGTGGCGCTGTCAGATCCGGCTGCGGCGGATAAGGTCAAAAAAGCCTACGCCGACCATCAGGCCAAATGGGCCGCCGAGCTCAACGACGCGCAAGCCAAAGCCGAGACGCTCGAGGCCCAGGTGCGCAGCGCGGAAGCACGCGCCGGCCGTTTTGATTTCGCCGAGGCGCTCTTAGAGATTGCCCTGGTCATCACCTCGGTCACCCTGCTCACGCGCAGCCGGGCCTACTGGTATTTCGGAATGGTCTTTGCGCTGGCCGGGATTCTCTCGGCGGCCTCATCCTTTCTCTTCAAATAGCTCCTCGCGGCTTTCGCGAAGCGCATCTGACATGGTGGTAGACTGCAAGCGAAAGAGGGCGGCCATGAAGGTTTTGGGGTTCGCTGCGCTCCTCGTATTTTCGGCTGCGGGGCTGGGAGCTCAGACCTCCGTGATACAAGTCCACTCGAGCGAACTGGGATTCAGTTACAGCTTGCCGTCGGACTGGGAGACGGTGGATCCGCAACCGAACTTGCCGGCAGTCAAGCAGGAGGGCGCCCAGAACGCGGCCAGCGACGAGGAAAAGAAGGGTATCGCCTGCGTTCAGGTCGCTTTATCGGCGCGGCACGGCGTCAGCGCAATCGTGGTGGTTGCGTTGCCATTCGATTGCTACGGCCAGACGATGACAGCCAATGAACTGCCTGGTTTTGGCGAAGGCGCCGCGGAGGGGCTGAAGCAAACCTTCGATGTCGAGCATCCGGCCGTTGGCGCATACAAGCTGGGCGACCACCCGATGTGGATCGAACGCGCCTCGGGTACGCCCAAGGGGCGCATCGGGCCGGCTTATACGGTGGAGATCGCCTGCACCCTGCTCACCAAGGCCGCCATATGCTGGATGACGATGGCCGCCGACGCCGACGATCTTCACGCTTTTGAGCACAGCGCCGTCAAGCTGGACGGCTCTACTGCTCCCTCCCTCGTGCCCCGCAACGCTTTCGAAAAACAGCCGCAACCGTGAAGAAGTTCGGGCGCCACCCTTTCCCATGTAACCCTTGCAATCCAATTGAGGTGGCGATTCTTTGTTGGATGGACCCGGCTTGGGTGTACAGCAGATGGAGAAGCGCTCTAGGCGGGCGAAGGCCTCCTCGAACTGGACGCAGGCATCGGAACCTTCGCGTACTCAGGCCACGCGCCTGCATTCTCCGTTAGAATTTTTCTTCCTGGAGCACGCGCTGATATGCGGGCAGGGTGAGGAACTCGACGAAGCGCGGAGCCTGCACCAGTTCACGCATGAGGTCAGCAGCCTTTTCATAAGCGGCGTAGCGCGCCGCGTCGACGGCGGTTTTTTGTTTGGCGAGCTCGTCGGCGATAAGGCTTTCAATGAGCGCTCCATCGACCCTCCTGCCGTCGCTGAGCTTGGCGTTCTGGTGCACCCACTGCCAAAGCTGAGCGCGGCTGATTTCGGCGGTGGCCGCGTCTTCCATCAAGTTGAAAAGAGGAACGCAGCCGATGCCGCGAAGCCAGGCTTCAACGTAACCGAGGCCGACGGCGACGTTTTGTTTGAGGCCGGCTTCGGTGATCTGGCCGTCGGGGACCTGGAGCAGGTCTGCAGCAGTGGGGTTGAAATCGGGTAGCTGCTTCGAAATCTGGTTGGGCTGGGGCATGAGGCGGTCGAAGATTTCAAGCGCCACGGGGACCAGGCCCGGATGCGCCACCCAGGTGCCGTCGTGACCGTCGCCGGCTTCGCGCTCCTTATCGGCCTGCACTTGGGCGATGGCTTTGTCGTTGGCCACGGGATCGGTTTTGACGGGGATGTAGGCCGACATGCCGCCGATGGCGTGAACGTTGCGGTTGTGGCAGGTCTTGATGGCGAGCTTCGAATAGCTGCGCATGAAATGGGTGGTCATGGTGACCTGACCGCGATCCGGCAGGACGGCGTGGGGATCGAGAGAAAACTTTTTGATGTAGCTGAAGATGTAATCCCAACGGCCACAGTTGAGGCCGGCCGAGTGCTCGCGCAGCTCCCAGAGGATTTCGTCCATTTCGAAGGTGGCGAGGATGGTTTCGATGAGCACGGTTCCTTTGATTGTGCCCTTGGCCAAGGCGAGCTGTTCTTCGGCACGGAGGAAGACGTCGTTCCAAAGCCGCGCTTCGAGATGGCTTTCGAGCTTGGGCAGGTAATAATAGGGTCCGCTGCCGCGCGCCAGCAATTCCTTGGCGTTATGGAAAAGATAGAGGCCGAAATCGAACAGGGAGCCGGACATAGGCTCGCCATCGACGAGAACGTGGCGCTCTTCGAGGTGCCAGCCGCGGGGACGGATGAACAGCACGGCCACGGTGTCATTGAGCGCGTATTGCTTTCCGCTGGAGGGATCGGAGTAGGTGATGGTGCGGCGGATGGCGTCACGCAGGTTGATGTGGCCCTCGATGAGATTGGTCCAGAGCGGGGTGCTCGAATCCTCGAAGTCGGCCATGAAGATCTTGGCGCCGGAATTGAGGGCGTTGATGATCATCTTGCGGTCCACGGGGCCGGTAATTTCGACGCGGCGGTCGAGAATATCTTGAGGCAGCGGCGCGACGGTCCAGGCAGATTCCCGGATTGCGCGGGTTTCGGAGAGAAAGTCGGGCCTTTCGCCGGCGTCGAGGCGTTTCTGGCGCTTGTGGCGCGCCTCGAGCAACGCTTTGCGGCGCTGGTTGAAGGAGCGCTGCAAGTCTGCAACGAAGGTCACCGCCTGTGGGGTCAGAATCCGGGAGTAGCTTTCGCTCAGGGGGGCGAGGATTTCCACGCCCGGCACACCGATGGATGGGGACAGCACACCGACTGATTGCGACATACAAACTCCCTCTGGCTCGCGAGAAGCCTGCTAACAGAATAGCCGCCGGGCCCCGGAAGCCGTGGCGCAATCTGGAACCCGCGAGGGTGAAGGTCACATGCGGAGAGCCCAGCCCCACACGGGGACGGAGCCGGTAGAATGATGGATTACAGGACTCAAAACTGTCATCGCGGGGGAATTATGGCGAACACCAGTCTCAAAGGGAAAATTATCTTTGTCACCGGCGCCAGCACCGGTATCGGGGCCGCTACGGCGCTCGCCTTAGCGGGCGAGGGAGCACGTCTGCTGCTGGCTGCGCGGCGCGCCAGCAAACTGGCGGAGGTGGCTTCGCTCGCTCTGGAACGCGGCGCTCAGGCCGTGCATTCGTTTTCACTGGATGTGCGCAACCGGCACGCGGTGCAGCGGGCGATCGATGAACTGCCGGAGGAATGGGCCGAAATCGAGCTCCTGGTGAACAACGCCGGCCTCAGCCGCGGCTTGGAGAAGGTGTATACCGGCAAGATCGAAGACTGGGACGAAATGATCGACACCAACGTGAAGGGGCTACTCTATGTCACGCGCGCGGTATTGCCAGGCATGGTAGTGCGGGGCCACGGTCATGTGATCAACCTGGGCTCGATGGCGGGCGAGCTCGCGTATCCCAATGGCGCAGTGTACTGCGGATCGAAGGCGGCGGTGCGCATGATCAGCGACGGCTTGCGCGACGATCTGCTGGGAACGCCGGTGCGCGTGACGTGCATCGATCCGGGACTGGTGGAGACAGAATTCAGCCTGGTGCGCTTCCACGGCGACGCGGGGCGAGCAGCGAAGGTGTACAACGGCCTTACGCCCTTGGTGGCCGAGGATATTGCCGACGCCATTCTTTGGGCGGCGACGCGGCCAGCGCACGTCAATATCGGGCGGATCTCGCTGTCGACAGTCCATCAGGCCAACACCCTGCTGGTTCATCGCGAGGGCTAATCTTAACGCGCGGCAGGGTTGGCGGATCCGTCGGCCAAGTGGGGCGGCGCGGGCAGATCGAAGACCTGGATGGCTCCGGCGTTGACGATGGCCAGCCGGCGGCCGGAGGGCGAAAGGGCCACGTTGCCGCCGCCATCGAGGACGGGGCTGGCGGGCCCCTCGAAGACCATCTCGCCGGTAGCGGCGTTGAAGACCCGAACCAACTGCCCCTTGATGTCGTTGTCGCCGAGGGGCTCAAAGGCGTTGATGGAGTGTGGAACCTCCAGGCTTTCGCGAGCGATGCGAAGGCCGTTGGCAGAGCGGGTCAGAATCGGCCAGACGGAGTATTCGGAAGTGACATCGGCCCACAGCTCGCGGCCATCCATGGTCATGGCGACGAGCACGTCTTCTCCACCCTCGTTGCAGGTGGTGGCGAGCAGTTCGCCCGGCGCAAGGAACTGGGCCATGGGCGCGCAGGCGGAAAGAACGCTGCCCAAGATGTGGCTGCCGCCACTGAAGTAGTTCAGATTGAACGTCCACTCACCAGGCTTGCCGCGCAGGGTTTCGAGGTAACCATCGGCGTCGATGGGAACATGGACTGGCGTGCGCACGCGGCTCAGCAGCATCACTTTGGTGGGATTCAAGTGGAGGATACGGACCACGAAATCGGGACTGTTGGAAGATTCGGCATCGCTGGAATCGTCGCTGGAAGACGGCGGGGATACTGGGTTGGAGAGTCCGCCGGGCTGGGTGGGCTTGGCGGTTTGGACGGGTTCGTAGGAGTTGCTGACCAGATACTGCTGGGTGGGGTCGAGTTCGATGGAGACGAGCGGCCCAGGAAACTGCAATAAGGACTTCAACGCCAGGGAACGATCGCCTTTGTAGAGATTCTCGCGATTGCGAAGAAGGAAGTGACCGTCACCGAGCATCCACAGGTAACGCTCGCGGTCGTGGACGATCCAGTCGGCCTCGGCTTCAACAGTTCCCGCCGGCAATGCCAGAACCATAGCGCGAATCTTGCGCTCTTCGCTGCCGGAAGCGTCGCGGTGGAGCAGGGAGGGGATGCGAAAGGTGAACAGGAGTCGATCTTCGCCCATGAAATCAAGCGATGCGAAGGTTTCGCGCTCGCCCAAATAGAGCAGGCCGGGCGCCGCAAAGTTGAGCGGGTCGAGGGGAATGGAGACGGACGGCGGGAGCGATGGCTTGAGCGGGAGCCGGTTGGGAAGCTGGCGCGGTTTAAGCGGATAGGGGCGATCGGGACCGAGTTGCGCGACTCCCTGGGCACGCGCATGCGCGGGAGCGAGGGACAGAGCGCCGGCTAGCCCCAACGAGAGGCCCGCGCATAGAGTCAGGCTCGGGTATCTCAGCCGATCTACCATCGAGTTGTATTTTCGCCGACGGGCCGCACTTTGGGCAGTGACGCCTGGCTTCGCAAAGCCCGGGACGGTGGACGGCCAGGCGGAGGCAACGCGGTGGTGGGCGGCGCGGCCAGGGCCGCAATCAGCGCAGCCAGTAGGGGCGGGGCACGACGGCGTTTAATTCAGCAAACTCGTGGTCCGTGAGGCGAAACGCGGCGGCGCCAATATTCTCTTCGACGTGGCGGACCGAAGAGGTGCCGGGAATGGGCAGCATGACCGGAGAACGGCGCAGGAGCCAAGCCAGGGAAACCACGGCGGTGGAAGTATGACGATCGGCGGCTATTTTCTCGACGACGTCGTTGGCCTTGCGGTTTTGCGCCAGGGGTCCCCAGGGTAGAAAGGCGATTCCATTGGCTTCGCAGTAGTTGACGAGATAGTCCCACTCGCGGTCGGAGAAGCTATAGCGGTTCTGGACGCTGACAATGGGGACGATGCGGCGGGCGCGCTCGACGTGCTCGAGGGTGACGTTGGAGAGCGCGAGGTGGCGGATCTTGCCCTGTTCCTGCAGACGCGCCAAGGATTCCATGGAGGCGTCGAAGGAGACGGCCGGATCGGGAATGTGCAATTGGTAGACGTCGATCCGTTCCAGGCGCAGCCGCTTCAGCGTGCCGGCGAGCGCCTCTTCCAGGTGCGCCGGACTAGCGTTATGCTGCCAAACGCCGGGGCCGAAGCGCACCCATCCGGCCTTGGAAGCGATGACCAGTCCCTCGGGATAGGGCGCCAGGGCCTCGGCCACCAGTTCCTCTGAGACCTCGGGTCCGTAGGAGTCGGCGGTATCAATGAAGTTGACGCCCATGTCGACGGCGCGGCGCAAGGTGGCGAGGGCGGCGCCACGGTCGGCAGGAGGGCCCCAGATGCCCTTACCCGTGAGGCGCATGGTTCCAAATCCCATGCGGTTGACGGTCAAATCGCCGCCCAAAGTGATGGTTCCGGCTTGGGCGGCCGGCAAGGTTCCAGTTGCGAGAGGCATGGGCTTCGTCCTTGGTGCGGAAGCGGCGCAGCTCAAGAAGCGGCGCGGATTCATTCCGGGGTGCGATGCTTCAGGCCGAGACGTATTGACGGTTGGGGAGCTGGCGCCGCTCCAAACGTCTCGTGGACCTGGGTCGATTCAACCCCGATTATAAAACGGCTGCGCCCGAAGCGCGGATTCGCCGGTTCATCATTTTCCTCCGCTACAATAGACTGCAAGCGCCTGCCGGTGAGGGAGCCGAATCCCGACGCCGCCAGGCGCGAATGCCTATTATGCTGGCCCCCAATTTGCCGGAAGCTCTTACGTTTGACGACGTGCTTCTTGTGCCCGCCTATAGCGAGG
>JASHUH010000186.1 GCA_030040115.1 Acidobacteriaceae bacterium
CTGCTGGCGAAGCGCAAGCATGAAAAGTTGCTGCGCAAAAAGCTCCCAGAGGCACTGCGAGGCCGCACTATCACTTTTGGAGAATTGGCCGAGAAAGCCAAGCTCTTCTCCGAAGAGAGCCACACGCCGCAGCATCACCACCAGTTCGTCATCAAGCTCCAAATCATCGGAGAGCATTTCAACGAGCTGCCGGCAGAAGGTATCACCAGCGAGGACATCCAAGAGTGGTTGCTTGAGCAGAGCGAGGAGCGGGAGTGGACGCCGGCGACGCGGAACCGCTACCGCGACGCTTTCTCACTTGTCTTTCGCAAGGCCGTCGAGAATCACATTCTCACGGTCAATGCCGCAACGCTGGTTAAGGCTAAGCCGGAGCACAATGAGCGGGTTCGGTTTCTGAGTGCGCAGGAGGAAGCGAAGCTGCTCGCCGTGTTGCGAGCAAATTGGCCCGAGCACATTCCGGCATTTCTCTTGTCGATCCATACGGGAATGCGGGCGGGTGAACAGTTCCAGTTGAAATGGCGCGATGTGTCCCTTGACCGCCGTATTATCTCCCTGCCCAAAACCAAAACGGGGAAGGCGCGGCACATCCCGCTCAATGCCATCGCTTTGCAGACGCTTCAGGACCGAAAGCGGGCGCAGCAGGATTATCGGACCAAGCAAAGTGAGAAAGGCGCAAACCTGGACGATCCAGTGTACGTGTTCCGGGACGCGAATGAAGACCCGCAGCACAACTACCGGCGCTGGTTCAACGAGGCGCTGTTGGAAGCCAAGATCAAGGACTACTCCTGGCATTGCAACCGGCATACGTTTGCAAGTAGGCTGGTTATGGCGGGGGTTGACCTCCGCACGGTTGCCGAACTGATGGGACACAGCGGCATCCAGATGACCATGCGTTACGCGCACCTTGCGCCGCAGCACAACCGCGCGGCCGTGGACCGGCTTGTATCTGTTTCGATCTCCAAGCGGTCAGCGAAGAAGGGCGAAAAGTCAGGCCAGCGCGAAAATGAAGCGGTCACCAAATCGGTCATCAGCCGTAAGCGAGTTTCCAAGATTGAGCCGGAAAATCAAAATAAACAAAACAAAATAAATGATTTACAAAATGTGGCCCCGTAGCTCAGGTGGATAGAGCAGCAGTTTCCTAAACTGCGTGTCGGCTGTTCGAGTCAGCCCGGGGTCACCATTCTGCCGGAATTCCCTGTTTAAGCACTCCATCTCCCTGTTTTTGACTGGGCGCCGGCCATCGTATCAGCGGCGGCATGATGGCAAAAAACCCGATGGAATCTGACCTCGGGATGGCGACTTGCGAACCGTGACCAAGGGCCGCCGAGCTCCGGCTAAAGCGGTGCTCCAAGCCCCGCCGATACACGGTTTCATCCGGCGCGGCGGGTACACCTTTACCTCCAACGCAAAGCCGGCCCAAGCTCGCGCCCTTCGAACCAGCTCAATTGACCGCAGCCTTTACTTCACCGATGCGATGGTGAGGGTGTTACCCTTCAGCGAGCCCTCGACGGTCACGTTCTCGCCGGCATGGGAGACAATCATGTCCTGGTTGGCGATCTTGTAGACCTTTCCGTCGTCTGTGACCAGCACCGCCGGGGAACCGCCCTTGATGCACTTTTTGGCGCATTCGGCGTTGCCCTTCATTGCTGCGTTACGCGAGCAACTCTGGTCCTCGACGAAGCCCGTGAACTCCGCGGCCATGGCGTTGGCAGCCAGGCCCAAAACGACGAATGCGATGGCGATGGTCTTCTTCATTGCGCCTCCGTTGCGCGGGGAATGAGGATCAACAACGACTATACAGGAACCAACGTGAATATCACGATAAATCGCAAGCGCTTCACCCTTTCGAGTCTGCATTTCGAGATTCGATCTTCGAAGCATGCGTCCCAAGTCGCCCCGGGACCGGGTGGAAGGGACATCCGGCTTTTACCTGCCCATCCGGCGGCCAAGCTTCAGTCGGCGGCCGTAGCTTTTTCGTGAGCGGGCTTCGGCCGCGGTTTGGCGGCGCGCGGGGAAGGGATCGCATCCAAATCCGTCTTACCTTCGGCCAACTGAATCAAAAAGTCCTGGCTCGAAAACGGCGTCGCGTCCTTATACAGCTTGTTGGCCCGAACGTACCCTCCATCGGGCTGCTGAATGCGCGCTTTCACCGTGTCCGCCAAATATGCGGGCAAAATCTCGTCGTGAATGCGCGCCATCGCCACCGGGTCGCGCACCGGAAACACCACTTCGCAGCGTTCAAAGAGGTTGCGCGGCATCCAGTCGGCCGAGCCGATATAGATTTCGTCGTTGCCGCCGTTGGCGAAGTGGAAGATGCGCGAGTGCTCCAGGAATCGGCCCACGATCGACCGCACCCGGATCCTGTCGGACAATCCCTTGACTCCGGGCCGCAGAATCGAAAGCCCGCGCACGATCAGATCCACATGCACGCCGGCTTGCGAAGCCTGATACAAAGCTTCGATCACCGAAGGCTCAAGCAGCGAGTTCATTTTGGCCACGATTTTCGCCGGCCGGCCCGCCCGCGCGTGCTCCTGTTCGCGCCGGATGAGGCGCAGAAAGCTTTCCGCCATGGTCAGTGGCGCCACCAGCAGCGGGCTGTAATCGTCGATCTCCGCGTGCGCGGTCAGGTAATTGAACACCATGTGCACGCGTTCGGTGATCTGCAGGTCAGAGGTCAGCAGACTTAAATCGGTGTAAAAGCGAGCCGTCACGGGATTGTAATTGCCGGTGCCCAAATGGCAGTAGCGACGCGTCAACCCATCTTCGTCGCGGCGCACCAGCATGGACAGCTTGCAGTGCGTCTTCAATCCCACCACCCCGTGAAACACCTGCACCCCGGCGTCTTCCATGCTGCGCGCCC
>JASHUH010000187.1 GCA_030040115.1 Acidobacteriaceae bacterium
ATCACCGGCGGCCGGTGCGGCACCGCGCAGCCCAGCGCCAGCCGCTGCTTCCACCCGCCCGGCAGCGTGCCCGTGATCCGGTTCTCCCGGCCCTTGAGATCGGCCATCTTCAGCGCCCACCCGATGCGGCTCTGCAACGCGCGCGCGGGCACGCTATAGAGGCCGGCAAACAGACGCAGGTTCTCGATCACCGTGAGATCGTTATAGAGCGAGAACTTCTGCGACATGTACCCGATGTTCTGCCGCACCCCCTCGGGACTGCGGGCTACATCGTACCCGGCCACCACCGCGCGACCTTCGCTCGGTCTCAGCAACCCGCACAACATCCGAATGGTCGTCGACTTTCCGGCTCCATTCGGCCCCAGAAAGCCGAAGACTTCGCCTTTGCGCACTTCCAGTTGAATCCGGTCCACGGCCACGAAATCGCCGAAGCGCTTCACCAGCTTCTCCACAACCACCGAATTGGCCTGCTCAGCCATGGCGCGCCGCACCCCCGGCCACCGTGTCCACAAATAAATCCTCAATCGTGGGCGTCACCCGCTGCACCGCATCGAAGCGCACGCCCGCGCTCTTCAGCCGCGCCTCGAGCTCCGGAACGCGCCGCGCCGCATCGTCCACCACCACGTGCACGCCGTCGCCTGTGGGCGTCAGGCTCGAGATTCCGTCGGCCCCTTCGAGCCGGCTGCGCACGCTTCGCGGTTCGGCCGAGATCACAGATAGCACGTCTTTCCCTAACTGCGCTTTCAAGCGGGGCGGCGTGTCGCAAAATAGCAGCCTGCCCTGGTGCACCAACGCCACGCGGTGGCAACGCTCCGCCTCGTCGAGATACGCCGTTGACGTCAATATCGTCACGCCCTCCGCGACCAGCTCATACAAAATGCGCCAGAAATCCCGGCGTGAGACAGGATCAACCCCGGTGGTGGGCTCATCGAGCAAAATTACCTTAGGCCGGTGAATTAGCGCGCACACCAGCCCCAGCTTCTGCTTCATGCCGCCCGAAAGCTTGCCCGCCATGCGCCCGCGGAACTCGCTCATGCCCGCTGCCTTTAACAACTCCGAGGACCGCGTTTGGCGCTCGGCTCGGCCCACGCCGAAAAGATCGGCGTAAAAGCGGATGTTTTCGTCCACGGTCAGGTCGTCGTATAGCCCGAAGCGCTGCGGCATGTAGCTCAGCACGTGCTTCGCCTCTTCGGGATCCCGCATCACATCGCAACCGGCCACCATCGCTTCGCCCGCATCGGCCTTCATAATCCCAGCCAACATGCGCAATGTGGTCGTCTTCCCCGCTCCGTCAGGCCCCACCAAGCCGAATATCTCGCCGCTGCGGACCTCAAAGCTCAAACCATCCACAGCGCGCACCCCGGGAAAGCTTTTCGTCAGCCCCACGGCCACAATCGCGGGTTCCCCTCGGTTTCGCATCGGATCCGCCATCAGTTCGCCGGCATCGCGTTCGATGCCCGCGGAGTAATCGCGCTCAGTTGCACATGAGCGTCAGCCGGCATTCCCGGCTTCAATTCGTGATGAGGATTATCGATGTCGATCTTGATGCGAAAAACCAGCGTCACCCGTTCTTTGTACGTTTCCACACTCTTGGGCGTAAACTCCGCGCTCGAAGAGATAAACGAGATGCGCCCGTGATACTGCTTTCCCGGGTAGGTGTCGGTGGTGATCGCCGCATCTTGGCCCCAATGGATGCGACCCAAATCGGTCTCGGCAATGTAGGCGCGCAGCCAGATGTGATCCAAATCGGCGAGCGTCACCACGGGCGAACCCGGCGCCACCACCTCGCCCAACTCCGCCTGGCGCACCGTGATTACACCGCTCACTGGCGCGCGCAGCGTGGTGTAGCTCTCGTCGATGCGCGAAAGCCCAAGATCCGCATTGGCTTCGGCCAGATTGGCGCGGGCGATGGCGATGTCCTCCTTGCGGCTGCCCTCCACAGCTTCGTTGTAGCGCTGCTGCGCCGCCTTGTAAGTCGCCGCAGCCCGTTCGAGCGCCGTCGCCGCCAGATCGCGGTCCTGCGCGGATATCTCGTCTTTGCTAAAAAGGATCTGATCGCGATCGTTATCGAGTTTCTTCTCCGCCAGATCCGCCTGCGCATCGATCATCGCCTGCTGCGAGGCCCTGATCTCCTGCTTGCGCGTGCCGGCCAGCGTCAGCGCAAGACCCGACTGGCGCACTTCCACCGCCGCTTCGTCGATGCGCACCTTCTGCCGGGTATCGGCGTCTTCGAGCCGCGCCAGCAGCGCGCCTTGGGCTACCTCCTGCCCCTCCTCTACGGGCAGGTCATCGATGCGCCCGGCCACCTTGAAACTCACCAGGCTCTCGTGCGCCTCAATATTGCCGGTGAGCGTGAGTTCATTCGCCGGCGCCGGCTTCGTCTTCAGCCGGGGATAGAAATACACGCCCGCGGCCGCCGCTGCGACCAGAAGAACCACAACAGGAATCAAGCGCTTCATTTCCAAACCTCGTACGCGGGAATCCCTTCGCCTGGAATTCCCGCCTTCGCTGCTACGGATGGCCCGTGAACGCAAGAACGTTCTTCTCGGTGTCACCCAAAGCGCGCGCCAGTGCGTACTTCGCGT
>JASHUH010000188.1 GCA_030040115.1 Acidobacteriaceae bacterium
GTCATCCACGTTCAGTGAGCCACGCCTCCCGGCGATGGTCCCGTTGTCCACCACCGTCACTTTCGGATTGGCCACCGTTTGTCCCATTCGCCCGCTGAAGGCGGAAGTCTTTTTGCGGTTGAAATCGGCTTCCAGGCCGTGACCCACGGCTTCATGCAGCAGAATGCCGGGCCAGCCCGGTCCCAGCACCACTTCCATCTCGCCGGCCGGCGCGGGCACGGCGCCAAGCTGCAAAATCGCTCCACGCGCCGCCTCGCGCGCCAAACCCTCCGGGGCCTTGCTCCCTGTGAACTGTTCGAGACCGGCGCGCCCGCCACCGCCCGCCGCGCCCTTGGTGGTCACCGCGCCCTCCTTGGCGATCGCATACACGTTCAGCCGGCAAAGTGGCTGCGTATCGCTGGCGAAAGCGCCGTCGGAGGCGGCGATCAAAATGCGGCGCAACTCTTCCGAGTAATTGGCCCGCACCTGCACCACCCGCGCATCGAAAGCGCGCGCGGCGCGGTCGGCGCGCAGAATCAACTCCAGCCGCGCCGCCAGGTCCAGATCGTATCCGCCCAGCGGAACCGGATAAAGATTAGCCGAAGGGGCCTCCGTGAATCCCTGGATGGGCTGTTTCGTTGGTCCTGAAGCAATAAGCGCGGCAGTGCGCGCGGCATGCAGCAGCCGCTCGGGGCTTAAATTGTCCGTATAGGCGTATCCGGTGCGCTCACCGCGGACCACGCGCACGCCGCAACCTGCGCTCGCGCCTTGGCTCGCCGATTTCACGATCTGCTCGTCCACGCCGAGCGAGGTAGCCGTCACCGCCTCAAAGTACAGATCGGCATAGTCGCCGCCGGCCGAGAGAGCCTCACCCAGGCAACGCTCCAGCAAGCGCTCGGTAATGCCGAATTTCTCAAAAAAGTAGCGTTTGTGACCGCTAATTGGGGAAGCAACAGGTTCGGTCATCCAGTCTCCAGTGTACGCTCGCCCCCGGTTTCGAGGTTGCCTTGGGTAGCCGTGATGCTGAGGTCGTAATGGACGGCCTGATTGGCTACGGGAATCTCCTGGGGGGAAAAAACGGAGACACCCGCGTTTTTGGGGCGGAGGGAAGGCGAACCGATTTACATCCGCTTCGCTACGGAAGGAAAAGCAATGACTGTCGTTAGCACGTAATCCGTCCGGTTAGATAGCACGCGAGCTGTCCGCTTTGGCCACCGGTAAGAATAGGCGATGAAGCGCAGCATGGAAGCTCCGCCACGGCTGCGCACAACTCCCGCCTTTGCGCGCGAGCGACCTACGTGGGCCTAACTGAGTTTCACGGTAAAGGACGTCGGCGCGGGATCGGTCAGATTTCCCGGCAGTCGCAGCGCGTCGAATCGAACCTCCGCGCCCGGAGTGAACACCACCGGCGAGAATTGGGCCTTACCATCGCGTAGGTTGAGCATTACGCGCGGGGCTTTGTCAGCATCGCGGTAAGCCGGATGAGTCAGCGGAAACCACGCCGGTTCGCAGAGGCCGGAAGCCAGAAACAGACTTACCAGGTCGCAAAAGCCAAGGGCGCCTGCCCACCGTTTCATTTCCTCCGCTTTGAATCCATGCCGATTCTCGATGGCGGTTCTTCGCGGGACCTCCTCATCGAGGAAAGCTTCGTGTCCGGGGCCGGGCCGCTGGGCCAAAGCCGAAAAGTGCCGGCTGATCAAAGACTGCGTGAGAGGAGAACCAGACTCAGCGATCTCAATTGACAATTTCCACGCGGCCAGTTCCTCACCGGGCATCGCCGGGAACGGTATCGGAGCTCGCACGGCCAACTGCGCGAGCTGGCCATCATCGCTCGGTTTCCAGCCAAGATCGTGCCGGGCTGCGGCGTCGACCACTTCGGCCGGCAGTTCGCCAAACGCATCGAACAGCAGATGTTTGGCAAGTTGGCCGGCAAGGTCCGAATGATTGACCTGCGGAACGACACCCCAGCGATCCGCGGCATGCTTCTGCGATTCCATGAACAACTCGACCGCCGCCCTCGGCTCGGATGGTTCCGAAGCTGAGCTATTGGCAAATCTCAGAATCATATTCGCCTTATGCCGCCAATCGCCAATTTACCACCTCGGTCAGAAGATTCACCCCTAGCGCTATCGCGGCGCCATAATTTCGATGCCGCCGGTTCTTGGCCGGATATTGATTCCTACCCCTTCCGTATATCGTTCAAAGGACAGGCCCCGCCGGGAGCCGCATATTGGTTTGGATGCGCTGGTTTCGCCGCTCGAAATGCGCGGATCTCCCCGTAGCTTGGCCGGGCTGGGATGCGGCCACGCGATGGCGGGCGCCGTCGTCGCGCGGACTTATGCGCGTCTTACGAACCGCAGTATTGCCGCTGCGCGCCCTTCGTATTCTGAATCTGTTTGAGCCTTGGGCCGACGCGCCGGGCGGCGAGGCCTGGGTGTCGGCGCTATGATGGCCGGAAGGGAATTCCGGCTTTCGAGGAGCGGGCGCATGAATCTGGCTGCCGGAAACATGGACGGAGAGCAATGTTGGCCTGCGCTTCCTCTGGCTTCCTGGCAAGACACCTGCGAAACGCTGCACATGTGGGCGCAAATGGTGGGTAAAGTGCGGCTGGCGCTCACGCCGGCCGTCAACCATTGGTGGCATGTACCGCTCTATGTCAACGCGCGTGGGTTGACGACCTCGGCGATTCCCTACCGCGGCGGCGCGTTCGAGCTTGAGTTCGATTTTCTGGAGCACCAACTCGTGCTGCGCACCGCAGCCGGGCGCGAGCAGTCTCTTCTTCTGATCGCCCGTCCGGTAGCCGACTTCTACCACGACTTCATGAACATGCTGCGGGATGCCGGCATCGAAGTAAAGATCTGGAGAATGCCCGTCGAGGTTCCCGATCCGATTCCGTTCGACGAGGACTTCACCCACGCCTCATATGATCGTGACGCGGTGCGGAGGTTCTGGCGAATTCTCCTGTCGGCGCAGACCATCTTTCACGAATTCCGATCGGCATTTATCGGCAAGTCCAGTCCGGTTCATTTTTTCTGGGGCAGCTTCGACCTGGCGGTCACGCGTTTTTCCGGGCGGCGCGCACCCGAGCGGCCCGGCGCTGACGCCATCACCCGGGAAGCATACTCCCACGAAGTCAGCAGTGTCGGCTTCTGGCCCGGAGCCGGTTTGGGCGACCCAGCGTTTTATTCTTATGCCGCGCCGGAGCCGCAAGGATTTTCCGCAGCCACCGTGCGGCCGACGGCGGCGCACTATGATCCGCAATTTCGCGAGTTCATTCTGATGTTCGACGATGTCCGCAACGCGGCGTCCCCTTCGGCCGCCCTGCTCGATTTTTGCAATTCCACCTACGAGGCTGCGGCCACGCTCGCCCAATGGGACCGCGAAACGCTCGAACGCGCAATAGCTTCATGAAATGATGGTCTTCATTTCCCTCCTATCTTTCGCCGCGTGGGTATACCTGATCGGATTCCGCGGGCGGTTTTGGCTCTCCACGCCCACGCTCCCCACCCGAACGCCCTCTGGCAATTCGAAGATCGCCGTGATTGTGCCGGCGCGGGATGAGGCGCAGAACATCCGGCGAAGTATGGGGTCGCTTCTGGCGCAGGATTATCCCGGAGATTTTTCGGTCATCCTGGTGGACGACAACAGCACCGATGGAACGGCCGAAATCGCGAGCTCCCTCAACGCGGGGCAATTGACGATCCTCACGGGCGAGCCTCTTCCGCGTGGCTGGACGGGAAAGCTCTGGGCGATCCACCAGGGCCTCGACCACGCACACGCAAAAACCGCCGACTACGTGCTGCTGACCGACGCCGATATCGTGCATGGGCCGGACCACGTATCGACTCTGGCCGCAAACGCCGAGGCCGAAGGGCTGGATCTCGTATCTGAAATGGTTCGCCTCCACTGCGCGACCATGGCCGAACACGCCCTGATTCCGGCCTTCGTTTTCTTCTTTCAAATGCTCTATCCCTTTGCCTGGGTCGCCGACCCGGCCAAGCGCGTGGCCGGCGCCGCCGGAGGAACCATGCTTCTCGCCAGGGCTGCGCTCGATCGCGTTGAAGGTGTCTCCCGCATTCGCGGCCATCTGATCGACGATTGCGCGCTGGCCGGCGAGATCAAGTCCAGTGGTGGCCGGATCTGGCTGGGCCATGCCGAAGGCGCGGTGTCGACGCGCGTCTATTGTGGCTGGCGAGAAGTATGGAACATGATTGCGCGAACCGCCTACACGCAACTCGACTGCTCGCCGCTCAAACTGCTGGGCTGCATCGTGGCCATGGGATGGATCTATGGCGCGTCGCCTCTGCTGGCGGTCTTGGCGCATGGGCTCCCAAAAATGTTGGGACTTCTGTCCTGGTTCGCGATG
>JASHUH010000189.1 GCA_030040115.1 Acidobacteriaceae bacterium
GGTGGATCGACGCATAAAAATCCGTGTAGTCGCCGATCACGGCGGGAAGCTGCATTTCCGCCTCGTTCATGGGAATCAGCAGAGGTTCGACGCGCGCCTTGATTTCGCCGGCGGCGCGCTCGTCGAGGAGCGAGGCCAACCGGCTCCGGAGGATGGACGACGCCCGTGTTCCGGACGCCATCAGCCCGTTGACGCACTGCCCTCCACAGCCCTCGAGCGCATCACAGGGAACTGCGCATAGCAGGCCGTGTTCGGCTGAGGCGCGCAAATCGAGAATCCGGTCACCAATCGCCACGCCCACGCGCGTCCGCCCGTCATGGCGGAAGACGCCATAAGGGAGATTCTCCAGGGGAAAATCGCAGTCCCGATCATTGGCGGAAACAACCCAGCTTCTTAGAGCCATCCCAGCGCCTCCAGGTCCCGCATCGGCTCTTCAAACGAGCACGACCCGAATCCGGCGAAGAACTTCTTCCGCACTTCGCGCAGTTCGTCCGCGTTCCAGCCGTTCTCCTGCCACACCATCGCTTCCGGCGTCACCTGCCACACCCCCGGCCATTCCTCCTCCAGGGCCTCGCGCGCCTCCTCGGCCTCGCCTCCGAAATGGAGCACCGCCGCGGCGCACGCCAGATTGATGAAGCCGTGCATCACAGCCGTCGGGCCTTCTGGCGAATAGGTCAGCGGATAGCGCCCGCGAACCGGATGGTGCAGCCCTGCAGTGGCTTTAAACACCATGTGGCGTCGGGCAATTTCGGTGAGCATTTCTGCGGTAGCCTGTGGGGAGGGAATCGCTCCGGCGGCAAGGCCGCCCATGCGGATTTTGATGCGCGCGTCTACGGCGGCGATCGCGTTCAGCGTTGGCGCCGAAATCCCGTTCACCGGCGCTTCAAAATACGCCGTCAACCCGTCGGGCAGGCGCTTGGCAATACGCTCGATCTCCGCTGGCTCGGAGGTTTTAATTTCAACCGCTTCAATGGCGTAGCCCTTGTCAACGAGCCCCTGCAACTCGGCCCAATCGGCGTCCGGCGAAGCGATCACGCTCAACCGCATAACCCGCGTGTAATCGCCCGCTGCGTCCCAAAGATAGGGAAAGCGATCCAGACCGACCACGAATCGTCCCAGCGCCTTGCGCCGGGAACTGTGGCCATATTCCAAATACTTCCGCACCGCCGTATGCATGTCGAGGCCGGCGGGCGGGTATAAGCCCGCGTAGTCGATCAGGTCCGCGAGCAGACTGTCGATCGCGTTCATCGGCTCTTCGACGCCGCCATGGCCTCTGCCGCAAAGCGCTTCTTCAGTCCCTGCCAGCACTCGAAGTACTCGTGCTGCAAGATGCGGGTGCTCATGGCGAACTCCGTGGGCCGCACCACAAGCTGCGTCTCGAACATGAACGCCAGCGTGCCGGCAAGATACTGCGGCTTCAATTCCGCCCGGCTGGCGCGCTCAAAAGTCTCCGCATCCGGTCCGTGCCCGGCCATGCAGTTGTGCAGGCTGGCACCGCCGGGTACAAACCCCTCCGCCTTGGCGTCGTATACGCCGAAAACCAGGCCCATGAACTCGTTCATCAGGTTGCGGTGAAACCACGGCGGCCTGAAGCTGTGCTCGGCCACCAGCCAGCGCGGGGGAAAGATGGCGAAATCGCAATTCGCCGTCCCCGGAATGGCCGAGGGCGAGCTTAGCACGGTGTAAATCGACGGGTCGGGATGATCGAACGAAACCGTGTTGATGCAGTTGAAGCGGGCCAGATCGTATGTGTACGGCGAATAGTTGCCATGCCACGCCACCACGTCCAGCGGCGAGTGATCGATGGCCGCACGCCATAGCCGGCCCTGGAATTTCGTCACAAGGTTGAAATCGCCGTCGCGATCCTCGAACGCGGCGACCGGCGCCAGGAAATCGCGCGCATTGGCCAATCCGTTGGCGCCGATCGGCCCCAGTTCCGGCAGCCGAAAGGCGAGCCCATAGTTCTCGCAGATGTAGCCGCGCGCCTGCCGGTCGAGCAATTCCACGCGAAATTTCACTCCCCGCGGGATCACGCCAATCTCGCCGGGCGCAACTTCCAGGATGCCCAGCTCAGTGGCCAGGCGCAGCGCGCCCATTTGCGGCACAATCAGCAACTCGCCGTCGGCGTCGGCAAAAAACCGGTCATGCATCGAGCGATTGGCCGCGTACAGGTGAATCGCCACGCCGGTCTGCATCGCCGGGTCGCCATTGCCGCCCATGGTCACCACGCCATCAACAAAATCCGTCTCACGCTCGGGCAGCGGCAGCGGATCCCAGCGCATTTGGTTCGGCGATGGCGGTGGTTCCGTAAAAGGCCCGCTGCGGATGAGCCCCGGCGCCATCTCCTCATAGGGCCGGTGCGTCACCGACGGCCGGATGCGATACGTCCAGGTGCGACGATTGACCGCTCGCGGCGCCGTGAACGGCGTGCCGCTGAACTGTTCCGTATACAGCCCCAGCGGATGCTCCTGCGGCGCGTTTTGTCCCACCGGCAGCGCGCCTTCTACGGCTTCGGTGGCGAACTCGTTGCCGAATCCCGATTGGTACGCGGTCTCTTTGCTCATCGTCTCCTCGCCTACAGCCGGCCCTCCAGCGTGCGTTGCTCCGCATCGTGCATGGCGTCGTAGATTTGATCGAAGCTGCTCACCGCAAACAGCAGCTTGTGCAGCTCATCCACTTTCACGGGCGTGGCCAGCACTTCATCGAGCGTGAAATCGTGAATTGCGCAATGACCGCCCATCACGTTCATGCATTCGCCGTGCGAGCTGATTAACCCGCTCCCGTACACCTTGATTTCTCCGTTCTGATGAATCGTCCCAAACTCGACCGTATACCAGAAAAGGCGACCAAGCTTCTCCAGCACCCCGGAATCCGAAATGCCCGCGCAAACGCGGCCGTAATGCTCTAGAAAATCGGCAAACACCTTGTGCGCGTGCATGGGCACGTGGCCAAAAACGTCGTGAAAGATGTCCGGCTCGGGCGTGTATTCGAGCGAGTCCCGGGTGCGCAGCCATGTGGTGGTAGGAAAACGCCGCGCCGCCAGCATCTCGAAGAACGCCGGCGCCGGCAAAAAGCCGCTCACCGGGCTCGAGTTCCAGCCGGTTCGGGGCGCCAGTCGCGCGCTCACCGACCGGAGATTCGGCAGGCGGCTGCGCTGAAGCCCGATAATCTCAAATCCTTCCAGGTACTCGCGCGCCGCGTGCTTCTGCAGTTCCGGCATCGCGCGCCCCACCAGCTCGGCCCAAACTGCATGCTGCTCGTCAGTATAGGCAGCGTAGTCCTGCTGGATGAGGTAGGGCGCCGCCGCTGAAAGCGTTTCGGTAATCATCTCCGCTCTCCCGCTACAGGTTGCCGCGCGCCGCCTGCTCGCGCTCGATGGCCTCAAAAAGCGCCTTGAAGTTGCCCTTGCCAAAGCTGCGGCTGCCCTTGCGCTGGATAATCTCGAAAAACAGCGTGGGCCGGTCTTCCACCGGCCGGGTGAAAATCTGCAGCATGTAGCCCTGGTCGTCGCGGTCCACCAGAATGCCCAGCTCCTCGAGCTCGCGAATCGGCTCATCGATCTTTCCCACGCGACCCTCGAGCTCGGTATAGTAGGTGTGTGGCACGTGCAAAAACTCCACCCCCTGCTCACGCAGCTTAGTCACGCTCAGCAGAATGTCGTCGGTGGCGAGCGCAATGTGCTGCACGCCGGGCCCGGGATAGGAATCCAGATACTCCTCCACCTGCGACTTCTTCTTGCCCGCGGCCGGCTCATTGATGGGAAATTTCACATACCCGTTTCCATTTGCCATCACCTTCGACATCAGCGCCGAATATTCGGTCGAGATGTCCTTATCGTCGAAGTGCTGGTAGAGCGAGAAGCCCATCACGCGGGCGTAGAAGTCCACCCATTCGTTCATCTGGTTCCAGCCCACATTGCCCACCATATGGTCAATGTGCTTGAGGCCCACCGGCCGCGCCACGGGATCACTTTCCACGGCGCGAAAGCCGGGCAAAAACGGTCCCGTGTAGTCGCTCCGCTCCACAAAGGTATGAATCGTGTCTCCGTACGCCTGGATGCTTGCCAGCACCGCCGAACCGTGCTCGTCCCTCAGTACGTAGGGCGCGGTCACGCTCTTTGCGCCTCGGCGCGTGGTCTCCTCCCACGACCGGCGCGCATCGTCCACCCAAAGCGCGAGCGCGCGCGCGCCGTCGCCATGGCGCGCGATGTGCCGGGCGATGGGATGGTCGCTGCGCAGCGGGGTAGTGAGCACAAACCGGATTTTTCCCTGCTCGACCACGTAGGAAGCGCGATCGCGCTGACCCGTCTCCGGTCCGGCGTAGGCGACCAGCGACATGCCAAAAGCGGCGCGGTAAAAATATGCGGCTTGCCGCGCGTTACCCACGTAAAACTCCACGTGGTCCGTCCCTTTGAGCGGCAAAAAGTCTGGTTCGGGAGGCTCCGCGACGGCATGCGTTGATGCTCGTGAGGAAGCAGAGTGGGAAAGAGCGCTCATCTTCGTCATTCCTGTTCCGCCGGGCGGTCGAGGGCGGGGAAGCCGCATTCCCGGCTAATGAGTTGAGCGGTTATGGATTTTCGCCCAGGGAAGGTCCATAACTGGCTCTAGAATATGTCCGCTTGTCAACCGAGAAAATGGAACTTCCCCCGAAAAATCCGCACACTCGCCTAACAATATTAGCCATAATAAGGAAGGTACTTAACAAGCGCTGGCCAATGACCCACCGCACTTTGCCGAATAACGTCGAACTCGACCCCATCGCCTGGAAGATTCTGGAATCTCTGCAACAGAACGCCCGTCTGTCGTTCGCCGAACTGGGCCGCAAAGTGGGCCTCTCCACGCCTGCTGTCGCCGAGCGCATTCACCGCCTGGAAGAAGCCGGCGTCATCACGGGTTACCATGCCGCCCTCGATATGACCAAGTTGGGCGTTCCCATCCGCGTTCTGGTGCGCCTCACCCTGCCCGGCGGCGAAGTGCAGTTTGGCCGCGCCGTCGCCGCCCTCCGCGAACTGCCCGAAATCAGCCGCTGCCATCGCATTACCGGCGAAGAATCCTTCGTGATCGAGGCCCATGTCGCCTCCGTTCGCCATCTTGAAGCCCTCATCGACAAGCTGTCGGCGCTCGGCGCCACCGCCACCTCCACAGTGCTCTCGTCCCCGGTTGAGCGGCGCGAATACCGCGCCGCGCAGATCGATGCCTTCGCAAAATACAGATGAGGCGGAGCCGGAAATCCCGATCATTAGGCGCAAAACCACCCCCACCAAGGCCCCAATCAGCCCCTTTGTCGTCCGAGCGGAAATGAGCGGCGCCGGAGCGCAGGACCGGATACTCCCAATGTCCTGGGTTGTCTTTGGTGGCGGCCCGGATAGAGCATTTCTCAGCGGCGCACACGGCGTAAGCTTTGGATTATGAAGAAATCACGGTGACCCTTTTGGATTGGGTGGGTACTTGCAGCGGTTGCTGGATTCCTATTCTGGCAATATTGGCGACTTGGCCAGGGTTTAAGAGCTTGGCCAGGTCATCCATGAGCAACGTACAGTTAGGACCCACCCAGGACAAAGCCCTCCGTTCCACCGTAAAATAGTCTCTTCGGCAGAATTTCTCGCGCTCAATCCTCCAGCCACGGCAATTCGGCTGGAAAGCCGATCGGACTTTGTAACAAGGGCACGGCTTTAGCCGGGCCGTAATCGCGATGATGAGGAGAAATGGGCTTTAGCCCCTGCCATGTCGCATCCAGCTCGCAATGCCGCTCCGGCAAACATTCTGAACTCGTCGCGCATCTTCTTCGCAACGACGAAAACGAGCGTAAACAAGAGATTGCTGCAATCGGAGCGCAATGCCAACCTTCTCATCGACGTCCTGCGTTCCCTGGTCGCCGAGCGCCGTTTTAGGCTGCACGATTTCGTGATCATGCCCGACCACGTGCATCTCCTGATCGAGGTCGGCAAGGAAATGACCATTGAAAAGGCCATGCAATTCATCAAGGGCCGGTTCTCTTATCGTTTGTCTGATGAGCTCGGCTACAAAGGCGAGGTTTGGCAGCGTGGTTTCACCGAGGTGCAGGTCATGACTAAAGAGGACCTTGAGGCCCATCGGACCTATATCGCCGCAAACCCAATCAAAGCCGGGCTTGCCGCATCCACTGAGGAGTATCCATTCTGTTTCCGCTTTTTGGCGCACAAGAAAAAAGAGGACTGTCGGAGTGGGGCCGCGACTGGCAGAGGCTGAAGCCCGCTCGTTTTTTCCGCAGCTTTCGGCCCGGCTGAAGCCGTGCCCTTCTTACAAAGCAAAGCTCCGAGGCAAAGAAGATGGCAACGACACCGAATTCCTCCGGCCCGCACACCACCGGTAAGGTCCGCACCCATCCCACTCAAAACGAGGCGTTGCTCTTCGAGAAATCCGCGCCCGGCAAACGCGCCTATAAAATGCCGCCCCTCGATGTGCCCTCTGTGAGTGCTGACACGCTCCTTGGCTCCGCTGTCCGCAAGGACCGCCCCGAGCTCCCCGAGCTGAGCGAGATCGAAATCATCCGCCATTTCACCCGCCTCTCCACCTGGAACTACGGCATCGACCTGGGCATGTATCCGCTGGGCTCCTGCACCATGAAGTACAACCCGCGCGTCAACGAATTTGTGTCGCGCATCGAGGGGCTCGCCGAGGCGCACCCCTACCGGCCCGACGTCCTGGCGCAAGGCGCGCTCGAAATCATCGACCTGCTCGAGCGCTGCCTGCTCGAAATCACTGGCATGGACGCCATCACCCTGCAGCCGGCGGCGGGGGCTCATGGCGAGTTCACCGGTATTCTGCTCACCCGGGCATGGCATGAGTCGCAAGGCAATCCCCGGCGCCGGATTCTCATTCCCGACTCCGCTCACGGCACCAATCCGGCCACGGCGGCCATCTGCGGCTACACGGTCGAAAATCTCAAATCCAACGCCGATGGCGGCATCGATCTCCAAGCCCTCGCTCGCCAGGTGGACGAGGAAACCGCCGCCCTGATGCTTACCAACCCCTCCACGCTCGGCGTGTTTGAAAACGAGATTCACAAAGTCGCTGACATCCTTCACGCCAAGGGCGCGCTGCTTTATATGGACGGGGCCAACATGAACGCGCTGGTAGGTAAGGTGCGCCCCGGCGACTTCGGCGTGGACGTGATGCACCTCAACCTGCACAAGACCTTCTCTACCCCCCACGGCGGCGGCGGGCCCGGCTCAGGGCCGGTGGCGTGTAAGGCGTTTCTCGAGCCGTTTTTGCCCATTCCGGTGCTGGTGCGCAAGGAGAACGCGGCAAATACCCCCGCTCCCGAAGCCTGGGAGACGGTGAATGACGATCCGCTGCCTCCAGCCTCGGCGCCCCTTTTCCGCGCGCCGTCGCCAGCGCCACTTTCGACGGATGCCGCCGCTGACCCGAAGGCTCCACTCTCATGGGAATACAACCGGCCACAATCCATCGGCCGGGTGCGCGCTTTCTACGGCAACACCGGAATGTTTATTCGCGCTTTGGCGTACATCCTCGCCAACGGCCCCGACGGCCTGCGCCAAACCACCGAAGACGCGGTGCTGAACGCCAACTATATCCGCAAGAACCTCGCAGCCCTCTACGAACTGCCGTACCAAACGCCTTCGATGCACGAGGTGGTCTTCAGCGACAAGCGCCAGGCGGCGAAGGGC
>JASHUH010000190.1 GCA_030040115.1 Acidobacteriaceae bacterium
ATCATGGCCGCATCGAAATCCCCCGCGGCGCCGTCTTCGATTAACTGCAGCGTCTCGACAAGCCGCAGCAATGGAAAGGCGTGCGCTCCTTCGCCGGGCTCGAATCGGAACGCGCCATCGGCAACAAAACCACCGGCGAACGGCGCCTGGATATCAGCAGTCTCTCCCCACGACGTCTTCGACCGGCTTGAACGCAAGTATCAAGCCATCGCAGACGCCGCGGGTAAGCGCTAAAATTGCGCCTCGATCTCTCCCGCTTCATCGAAAGCGATCTCGAAGCCATCGCTGATCGCGAGCCCCGCCCCGTTTCGCTCTCCCCGCCCCTCAGTGCCTGTGCTCGTGCGGCTCCAGCTCTTCCGGGGCATGCATGTGATCGTGCGGGCCGTGGTCGCCCGTGTGTTCATGCTCATCCGCATGTTCGTGCGCGTGATTGTGATCGTGCCCATGGCTGTGCTCGTGCGTGTGTTCATGCGTGTGCGTCACGCCGTCATGCGTGTGCTCATGCGTGTGGGTGTGGGTATGCGTGTGATCGTGGGAATGCTCGTGCTCATGCGCTTCTGTCATGCCGTCACCTCGTGGGACTTTATATGAATGCAGAAAACCAGCGGCGACTTAAAGCAGGTGATCTCGCGATCTGCAAACGCGCTGCAGACGTCGGCGCATGCGAGGACTAGAACTGGTTGCATCGATGCCGCTTTGAGAGGGCACGGCCGTAAAAGGTGCATAAACGGCGAAGCTCTAGCCTCTGAGGGACGTTTCACAACTGCGCTTAACCATGGATGCAGACAGCTATAGAGCCCGGTGCCGTGCCTCAAACAAATCCGCTCCCGGCGCCATCCCCCCTCACTGCGACGGCGGAACATACTCCGAAGGCAAAGCCGAGCCTTCTCCAAAGAAAAACTCCTCCATTTGCTCCACCAGAAATTGCTGCGCCTGTGGCGTCCATGGCTGCAACCGGTATTCGTTCAGCAGCATTTTTTGCCGGCCGACCCACTCCTCCCACGCCGCCTTCGACACGTTTTTGTAAATCTTCTGGCCAAACTCCGAGTCGAAAGGCGGTTCGTCCAGCCCTTCCATTTCCCGCTTGTTGCGAACGCAAAAAACCATGTGCGCCATGCTTCTCCACCCCCAAAGCCATTGTACGAGGCGAACCACAGACACCCGACCCCTTCAGGCCCTAAGGAACGTCACCGCTCCCTATCGGCGTTCCCTAGTCCCTGTTCCCTCGTTCCCTACCGTAATCGCCTCCCCGCGTTTCCCTCGTGCATAATCGAGTCACCATGGCCCTGTTGTGGAACCCCGAAAGCTGGCGGCAGCGGCTGGAGGAGTTGCAAGCGCAAACCGGCGATCGAAAAGAATCTCCCCTGCGCCGCGATGTGCGCTCCCTGGGAACCTTGCTGGGCACGGTGCTGCGCGAGCAAGCCGGCGAGGAATTCTTCGCCCAGGTTGAAGTCCTACGCCAGGGCGCCATCGGCCGCCGCGAATCGGAGGCGCGTGGCCTCGCCCAAGAAGCCGCCCGCCAGGCTACGGCTTCGCTCGATCTCGTTGCTTCGCTCTCCGTCGAGCGCGCCACCCTCCTCACCCGCGCCTTTGCCTTCTATTTCGAGCTCATCAACCTGGCTGAAACCAATCATCGCAAGCGTCGCCGCGTGGCCTTGCAACTCAGCGGCCAGGCCGGCTGCCAGCGCGGCTCCCTTGAAGGCACGCTGCGCGCGATGCGGCGCGTCGGCATCCCTGCCGCCGAGGCCCTCGACGATCTCCGCCGCGTGCTCGTCGTTCCTGTCTTCACCGCCCACCCCACTGAAGCCGCGCGCCGCACCGTCATGGTGAAGCGCCGGCGCATCGGCGATTTTCTCGCCGCCCTCGACCGCATCCCCATCCCCGCTCAGGAGATGGCCCGGCTCGAAGAACTGTTGCTCGCCGAAATCACCAGCCTCTGGCAAACCGACGAAGTCTGCTCCCGCCGCCCCACCGTCTATGACGAAATCAAGATGGGCCTCGATTATTACGACGTTTCCATCTTCGCGACCCTCCCCATTCTCTACGCCGAAATCTCCGCCGCGCTCAACGCCGCCTACGATCTCGAAATCGAGCCCATCGATCTACCCCAAGTCTTGTCCTTCGGCTCCTGGATCGGCGGCGACCGCGACGGCAATCCCTTCGTCACTCCGCAGGTCACCCGTGACGCCATCGAACTGGCCCGCGGCCACCTGCTCATGTACTACCAGCGCCAGCTTGACGCGGCCATTGACCTCCTCACCAGCAGCGCCCAGCAGCGCCCCGTCAGCGCGGCGCTTCTCAACCGCCTGCGCGCCTATCTCGACCTTGCCCGTATCCCGGAATCCCAAATCTTCGGCGCACAGTACGAGTTCGAGGTGTACCGCCGCTTCGCCATCTGCCTTAAGGCGCGCATTCACGCCGCCATGGAGCCGCCTCCCCACTCCGCTCCGCCCACCGGACTGCCCGTCACCCCCTACACGCTGGCGCAAGGACACGAAAAACTGGCCCAGGACCTGCCCGCCTACTGCTCCGCGCAGGAATTTCTCGACGATCTCCAAACCCTCCGCGCCTCGCTCGTCGCCCACCAGGGCGTCCGCATCGCCCGCACCGTCATCGATCCGCTCATCCTCGCCGCGCGCACTTTTGGCCTGCACCTGCACACCCTCGACCTCCGCCAGCATGCCCGCATTCACGCCGCCGCCCTGCGCGAATTCACCGGCGTCACGGCGTCCACGCTCCCCACCGGCCTCTCGGCAGAAACCGAAAGCGTCCTCGAAACCTTCCGCGTAGCCGCCGAAGTCCAAGCCGGCTGCTCGCCCCAGGCCATCCGCCACTACGTCATCAGCGGCGTTTCCAGCCTCGACGATGTATTGGCCGTGGTGCGCCTGGCGCGCCTCGGCGGCGTCCGCGTCGAAGGCTCCATCAACCAGGCCGGCGAAGATCCCGGCCTCATGCCCGTCCCCCTCTTCGAGTCCATCGACGATCTCCGCAACGCCCCGCGCATCTGTCGCGAGCTCTGGAGCCGCCCCGATTATCGCCGGTTGCTCGCCACCTGGGACAACTGGCAGGAGATCATGCTCGGCTACTCCGACTCCAACAAAGACGGCGGCATGTTGACCTCCACCTGGGAAATCTTTCGCGCCCATCGCGCGCTGCATGTCGAGGCGCGCCAGGCCGGCGTCAAGCTCCGCATCTTCCACGGCCGCGGCGGCACCGTCGGCCGCGGCGGAGGCCCCACGCACCGCGCCATCTTCGCCCAGCCCATCGACGCTTTCGACGGCCAGTTGCGCATTACCGAGCAGGGCGAGGTGCTCAACTTCAAGTACGCTGACGAAGTCCTGGCCGAGCGCAACCTCGAGCTCATGATCGCCGCTTCGCTCGACGCTCTCGCCCGGCCCAATGCCCGCGACCCCGAAGGCCACTTCACCGGCATTCTCCAGCCCGAGTGGGAGTCCGCGCTCGACGAGCTTTCCCAACTTTCCTTCGGCTTCTATCGCCAGCACATCCTCGACGACCCCTCCGTCGCCGCCTATTTCGAGCAATCCACGCCCGTGGGCGAACTCGAAAACGCCAAAATCGGCTCCCGCCCCGCCCGCCGCCACGCCTCGCCCCAGCTCGCCGGCCTCCGCGCCATTCCCTGGGTCTTCGGCTGGACGCAATCGCGCCTCCTCGTCCCGGCATGGTTCGGCGTAGGTCACGCCTTCGAAAAATTCCTCGCCCGGAATCCTGCTGAGGACCTTCCTCAAGATCCTGCTCGGAACCTTGCCGGCGCGGGCGATCCTCTCGCCCTGCTCCAAACCATGGCCCGCGAATTCCCCCTCTTCATCGATCTCGTGCGCAATGTCGAAATGGCTCTCGCCAAAGCCGATCTGGGCGCCGCGCGTCTCTATTCCTCGCTGGTCGAAGATTCCGCCCTGCGCACGCGCGTCTACAGCCTGCTCGAGGCCGAGTTTCATCGCAGCGTGCGCGCCGTCCTCGCCGTCACCGGCCAGCGTGCGCTGCTCGAAACCAACCAGGTCCTCGCTCGCTCCATCCGGTTGCGCAATCCCTATGTCGATCCCATGCACCTCATCCAGGTCGACATGCTGCGCCGCAAGCGCGCCGGCGAAGACACGCCGGAAGTCAACCGCGCCATCGCCGCCACCATCAACGGCATCGCCGCCGGCCTTCGCAACACCGGCTGAGCGGCGCGAGCGCTGCTTCTCCTTTCAAAACCGAACCGTGCGCAAGAGTCCGGCGCATCCCAAGCGCAAGCGGGCGGCGCCGTCTAAGTCTATGGTGCAGAAATGTGGTCCAACGACGCCAAAGTTCGTGCCGCCGGGCAGGCGCTCCTTCAACGCGGGCAGGCACAAGCTACAGTTCGGGAGGCGCCGGGCGAGAGCGCGGTAGGCGACGGAGGAAACCGCTCCAGCACACTTCGATCCTCGCTCCACGTGCCTGCTGTTCGCGCCGAGGCCGTTGGAGGCCGATGAGCCACGCGATGCGGCAGGAAACGGCTGAAGATGAACACTTCCTCTACGAGCAGGCGGCCGTTGCCTTCAAGGTCAAGACAGCCGGTTTTGCGTTCCC
>JASHUH010000191.1 GCA_030040115.1 Acidobacteriaceae bacterium
AGCTTTCCCGGCTTCGGCTCGCTGGTGGCCAATCACTACAAGCTCTTCAGCGCCGCCTGGACGCATGCCTTCAGCGTGAACACGCTGAACGAGCTGCGCGCCTCCTACTACCGTAATCCGCTGGGAGCGGTGAGCCCGGCCACGGTGGTCACGCCCGCTTCGGCGGGCTTTGCGATCACGCCCCAGGACCGGGAGTCGGGGCTGCCGTACATCACGGTGGGCAGTTACTTTAATCTCGGCTTCAGTTATGAAGGCCCGCAGCCGCGCCTCGATACGAACATGAGTTTCGCCGACAACTTCACCTGGGTGCGCGATAATCACTCCTTCAAATTCGGGGCGCAGGTCGAGCAATTCCGGGTGCGCAATCCCTTTGACGTGTATAACAACGGCTTTTTCGCCTTTGAGGGCGGGGCGATGGGCGGCGGACCGTACAGCTCGGGCGACCCGGCGTTGGATTTCGCTCTGGGAATTCCCGACCTCTATTACCAGTCGAACAACGGCTTCATCGACGCCGTGGCCCAGGAATTCTACGGGTACGCGCAGGACAACTGGAGAGTCACCTCCGACCTCACACTGAACTATGGGCTGGCCTGGGACGTCGAGGCGCCCTACCAGAATCGCCAGGACAGCGGTGTGGGCGTAATCTGCTGGCAGAACTCGAATGCGCAGTCGGCGGTTTTTGCCGGCGCGCCTCCGGGATTGAGCTGGCCGGGCGATGCGGGCTGCAACGCGGCGGGTTCGCCGGTGGCGCACTACGATCATTTCGGCCCGCGCCTGGGCTTTGCCTGGTCGCCTTCGTCGGGTCCGGCGCTCGTCGTGGGATCGCCGGTGGCGCACGCATTTTCGCTCCGCGCCGGCTTTGGCGTCTACTACAACCGCGACCAGGAAGAGCAGTCGCTGCAGAATCTCGAAGACCCGCCTTTCATGATCGTTTCGCAGGGTGCGTCGAGCTTCGGCGGCAGCCCTTCGTTCGCCAACCCTTGGGCCGACGTGGCCGGCAACGGGTCTGTGACGAACCCGTTTCCGTACGCGCCGGTCAAGCCCAGCTCATCGATCGAGTGGATGAATTATCTGCCTCTCCAGCTTGCCGCATTCGCGCCGCAATACGACGTTCCCTACACTGACAATTACAACCTGAACGCGCAACGCGCGCTCAACGCGAGGATGGTGGCGCAAGTGGGCTATGTGGGTTCGGTGAGCCGACGGTTGGCGTCCTGGTATGAGGGCGACAACATCACCGCGGCCGGCCATGCGGCGTGTCTCGCCGATCCCATGTGCACGGCCTACGCCAGCCGGGTGCACCTGTTGTTTCCGCAATACACGGCGCAGCCCGCCACCGTGCCCGGCAATCCCTACGGGCTGCCGTACGGCACGCCCTACTACATCTCAGTCGGCGAGCAGAACACCGAAGGCGCGTCGAACTACAACGCGCTGCAGGCCAGCCTCGTCCAGGCGCCTGCGCATGGGCTCGAGTTCACGCTCGCCTACACCTACGCACACACTCTCGACGATGCTTCAGGCTACGAGAGCGCTGTAGGCCGCGAAGGCCGGGTCCGGAACTATGTGCCCGGTTTCCAATACCTCAACTATGGCAGCTCGGATTTCGACGCGCGCCAGCGCCTTTCAGCGTCTTACGTTTACAACCTGCCCGTGCCCGGCCTCATGGCCGGGAGCCCCACTTTGCGCGCGGCCTTCTCCGGCTGGGGCGTGGGCGGCTTGACGGTGCTGCAGAGCGGGTTCCCGGTGCAGGTGTATGAGCCGAGCGACCGCTCGCTGTGGTGCGACGGCTACAGCTACTTCGGCTGCCCGGACGTGCCGGAAATGACGAATTTCCATTTCGCCCGGCCGAACATCCGCAGTGCCGGCAATGCATTCTTCGACACGGCGGCCTTTTCGCAGGAGCCGCTGGGGACATTCGGCAACACGCCGCGGAATTTCTTCGCAGGGCCGGGGTTCAACTACACCAATCTGCAGCTTTCGAAGAACCTCTATTTCAACGCCGACCGTAGCCGCTACGTACAACTGCGCATCGAGGCCTTCAACGCGTTCAATCACGCCAACTTTGCGAATCCGAGCGGTAATTTTTTGGGCGGCAGCTTTGGCCACGTGACGAGCGTGGATCATTCCGCCGACCCCAATGGAGATCCGTCGCCGGGGCGCGCCATTCAACTGGCGGGGAAGTTCTATTTTTGAGCGGATCCGGCGACTTATGCCGGGCGGGCATAGGCGACACGCCCTTCACTGATGGTCCAGCGGATTTTGCCCTGCAGGGTCCAGCCGTCGAAGGGCGTATTTTTGGCTTTGGATTTCGACTCCGTCGCGTGGTAGGTCCATTCCGCATTGGGATCGAAAATGACCAGATCGGCAAAGCAACCCACGGCCAGCGTGCCTCGGCCCTTGAGGCCTAAAAGCGCCGCGGGCTGGGCGCTCATGAGGCTGAGCACGCGGCCCAAGGGCATTTTCCACTCGCCGTGCAGCCAACGCAGGCACAAGCCCAGTGCCGTTTCGAGGCCGGTGACGCCGTTGGGCGCGAGATCGAACTCGATTTCCTTCTCATGCATGGCATGCGGCGCGTGATCGGTGGCGATGGCGTCGATCACGCCATCGAGAATGCCTTCGATCATGGCGTCGCGGTCGGCGGCGGAGCGCAGGGGAGGATTCATCTTGGCGTGGGTGTTGTAGAGGCCAACGTGCTCCTCGGTGAGCAGGAAGTGGTGCGGCGCCACTTCGCAGGTGACGCGCAGGCCGTTGCGCCGCGCCTGGCGCACGGCGTTGAGCGCCGCGGCGGTGGAGGTGTGGGCCACGTGGAGATGGGGGTGGGCGTCGCGCTGCTCGGCGACGAGGCGGATGTCGCGCTCGACGAGCGAAGATTCGGCTTCCGGCGACATGCCGCGCAACCCCAGCTTGAAGGAAACCGGCCCCAGGTTCATCGAAGCGCCCTGGGTCATACGCGTGTCTTCGGCGTGCTGGATCACCGTAAGACCGGCGCGGGCCGCGGCGGAAAGCGTCTCGCGCATGGCGCTGTCTTTGAGAATGGGCCTGCCGTCGTCGGTGACGGCGACTGCGCCCGCGGCCCTAAGCGCTGCGTAGTCGCCGATCACTTCGCCCTTTGACCCGCGCGTGGCCGCGGCGATGGGAAAGACACGGACCTGTGCGCCGCGTTCCGGGGATTGCATCCAGCGGGTGATCTCGGGCGAGTCATTGACCGGCGTGGTGTTGGGCATGGCGGCCACAGCGGTGAATCCGCCGGCGGCGGCCGCGGCTGTGCCGGTGGCGATGGTTTCCTTGTAGCCTTGGCCCGGCTCGCGCAGGTGAACGTGGATATCGATGAGCCCGGGCGCTACGACGAGGCCGGTTGCGTCAAGGTTCTCGGCGCCTTCGGCGTTTTTCAACTTGCCCGAGGCGGCAATCTCGGCCACGCGGCCGTCCTTGAGCAAGAGATCCTTGACCGCGTCCACGCCGGAAGCAGGATCGAGCAGGTGTCCGCCGCGAATGGCCAACGTTGTCATGCGCGGCCTCCGTTTTCGTGCTTGAGCGCGCGCTCGATCACGGCCATGCGGATGGCGACGCCGTTGGTCACTTGTTCGAGGATGGCGGACTGCACGCCGTCGGCCACGCCGGCCGTAATCTCCATGCCGCGAATGATGGGGCCGGGATGCATGACCAGCGCCGCTGGGGAGTGCGCGGCCAAGCGCTGGCCGGTGAGCTGATAATTTGCTTTGTATTCGTCGAGATCGAGTTGCAAGCCGGCTAGCCGCTCAGCCTGGATGCGCAGCATCATGACGGCTTGCGATTGCGCGAGCGCGGCGTCGAAATCGCGCTCGATAGCGATGCCGGAGGCAGAGCG
>JASHUH010000192.1 GCA_030040115.1 Acidobacteriaceae bacterium
GCGCATGGCGCTCCATCCCAACGATCCGCCTGCGCCGGTGAGCCGGGGAACACACCAGATCATGAACACCTTTACAGGCTGGAAAAGGCTGGTGAGCATTGTCGACAGCCCCTCGAACGGAATGACGTTTGACTGCGGGGTTTCGAACGAGCTGGGCGAGAATCCGCTGGAAGTGCTGAAGTACCTGGCCGACCGCGGCCGCATCAACCACGTGCACTACCGCAACGACGTTGTGGACATTCCATCGACGAAGTATGTGGAGGTGTTTCCGGACAACGAAACGGTGAACATGTTTGCCGTGATGCGCGAACTGGTTCGCCGCAACTATCGGCTGGGCGTCTTTCCCGAACATCCGCGCAAGAACGACATCGACGACCGGCTGGGTGGGGATTTTGTTTCCTACCTTTATAACCTGGCGTATGCGCGGGGCATGCTCCAGGCATCGCTAACCTTGCAAGAGGCAAAGGCCTAGGACGAAGGCGGAGCGAACATATCGCGAGCTACTGCACGAGTGGCGTCTGCCGGCTGCGATCATGATTTTCCGATCGACATCCGTTTTTTCCATGGTGCGTCGGATTCGTCGGCTGGACAGTTTTCGCGTCAACGGTCCAGGTAATCATTTCGAGACAGCGGCAACGTCTGCTCGTCCTGCTATCTAACCGCAACCAGCAATGCAGGAAACAATGATCCTTCATCGAGTTTTTTCGGGATACGAAGCTATTCGTTCTTACGACTGGGAGAATCCCGCGTTCTTCGCAGCGAAGCATAGGACGGGGAATCCGCGCAAAGCGAGCTGAGTCTGTGCAAGGCAGGGGTTTGCATTCCATTTAGAGAGCAGAAATCCGGTGGAGAACGGCCTGTCTTCGCGGCGTTCAAAACAGGAAGAGCTTGACACTGGATCACGATTCTATGTAATCTTCGGTGCTAGATTGAGGTGCCCTTAACAAACAGTCCAATGAAATTCTGCACATTTTGCGCAGAGAATTCTTGGCGTCTTCGCTGCAAGCGACGTTTATGCGGGTTTTCCTTTCGTTCCAAAAGCCCCGATTTTACCGAGAATCTTCATGTTTGATTCCGGGTGCACCGGGTCAGACGAATCTTTCTCTCGATATCCTGCAATTTCGTCCAGAAGATTTTGGTGTGTAACCAATGTTCATTTGGGCTTGCGGGATCTTTGAAGACTCCAGCTTTGCCGAGATCTCGGTTTTCGTTCCGGCTATACCGGCTAAAGTCATTGTGGGTGCAACGGTGACCCTCACCCATATCGGCGCCGCTGGCAAGCAGATGATGACCACCAACACCCGATTCCAGTGAATTCTTGAATACGCCGAGTAGAGAACGAATTAGTGGCTACAATGCTTCACGGCTTGGCGCGTCTTAAAATTACTTGAAGGTTAAATCCTGGGGGTATTTATGGTTCACTTTGCCCACAAAGGTGCTGATGGCCTGCAAATGCGGGCGCGCCGCGACGTTCTCAAATTACCTTTGCTGGCTGCTGCTTATGGAATGGCCCCAAGCCCAGCCTTCGGCCTCGCGGCTTCGCGCCCACCTCATAAGGACGAAGATACGGAAGAAGGCACCAAGATTGCCGTTAAGATCTCAGTCCAGCGCGCTTCGAACGAGGAGCTGCTCTTTCTCAAGCAAATTGGGCTGCGTTGGCTGCACGCCGATTTTGGGAACAATGCCTCTTATGACGACATTCGAATGGCGCGGGAACGTTTTGCAGAATACGGTCTGAAGATCGATTCCGCGCTCAATGAAACCTATCGCTCTCTGAAGATCCAACTCGGGCAGCCCGGCAGAGACGAAGACATCGATAAATTCAACGCCTTTCTCACCAACTGCGGGCGCCTAGGCATTCGTACTTCTCACATCGATTTTCATCCGGGAAATGTCTATACGACCAATATGGTTATCACCCCACGCGGTTATACAGCTCGTGAGTTCAGCGTGGACGATTTTCGGCAAAGGGTCGAAGAGCGAATGTTCGATCGGGACTACTCTGCCGATGACATTTGGGCGAATTACACTTACTTTCTCAAAGCGGTTCTTCCGGTCGCGGAAAAGGCGAATATCAAGCTTGCCCACCACCCCGACGATCCTCCCATTACTCCGATGAATGGCGTAGCAAAGGTCTTCGTCAATTATGCGGGCTACAAACACGCAGAGGAGGTCGCAGCTGGCGGCAGTAAGAATTGGGGGCTCTGTTTGTGTTTGGGCACATGGCTGGAAGGTGGCGATACGATGGGTAAGGATCCTGCCGGCATGATCCATGACTTCGGCAGCCGGGGTAAGATTTTTACCGTCCATTTTCGCAACGTCAGTTCGCCCCTTCCACGGTTCCATGAGACATATCAGGACGATGGGTACGCCGACATGTATCAGCTCATGAAAGCCCTACGGGAGGTTCGTTCGAATGCCTCGCTCATTCCGGACCACTATCCTGGCATTGTCGGCGACACCAACCAGCGCATCGACAACGCGTACATGGTTTCGTTAATGCGCCAAATGCTCCGGCGCGCCTATGACGAAGTGGGGTGATCGCAATTTGCCGGCGAACCGCTAGGAAGGAATCCTGGGAACCCTCGAAACGTTTATCGGATCTCGGCGGTCGGTGAGACAGCTTTCTCGTGCTGTAGACAGTCCATTTTGGCGGAGACCGGGACATCGACGCGACTGAGCGGGGCGAGCAGGTTGCGCCGGCTGCTATTGGCCGGCTAAGCCGAAATTGTGGAAGGAAGCGGCGGAACGGGTAAACCCCTGGTTTCAACCCGGGTGCTGCGCAGTTATTTTTGCTGATGCGGTTTGGCAAGCCTGTGTCTGTTCACGGAATCGACGGGTGTTTGTTACCGAAACCGGTTGCCTGTTCAAATGCGTGCGCAAGCTGCAAGACACCAAAATCCTGTTTATCGCGGCCGACGATCTGTAATCCGATGGGAAGGCCGGCGGGCGTAAAGCCGGCGGGCACTGACACTGCCGGGTTGCCGGTGGCCGAAATGTACCAGCAGGACTTCATCCAATCGATGTAGTTGCCGAAGGGCACGCCTGCGATCTCAGTGGGATACGGTACATTGACGTCGAACGGAGGTAATTGCGTGGTGGGCAGGATGAAGTATTCGTACCCGACGAGGAAAGCCTGGAAGCGGCGCCACAGGAGGCTATGGGCAACTTCGGCGCTGGCGAGGTCCTGGCCGGTGAGCTTCATGCCATTTTCGATTTCCTCTTTGAGTGTGTCCTTGAACGCATTGGGGTGTTGCTGCAACATCTTGCCGAAGTTCGCGGCTGCGGCCCACGCGCGGAGAGTGCGGAAAGAGATTTCGGCGGGAGTGAAGTCAGGCTCGGCCTGCTCTACGATGCAACCCAGCGATTCGAATGCGGCGCGATGGAGATCGATGATGGCGCGGACGCGAGGGTCGAATGGGACGCCGCCGAGGTCCTTGAACCATGCCACGCGCACACCTTTGAAACTACGGCCGAGCGGTTGCGCGAATAGCTCGCCTGGCTCGAGGATGGAGAGTGGTGCGTCGGGGTCCGGGCCGGCGATGGTGCTGAGCGCTAAAGCCAGGTCAGCAACTGTGCGGCCGAGGCATCCGCTGGTGTTGAGAGTCGACCACGCCATACCAGCTTTCGGATTCGGAACGCGCCCGATGGAGGGCCGGAAGCCGACCACATTGCAAAAAGCGGCGGGATTGCGCAATGAGCCGCCCGTGTCAGAGCCGGTGGCGAGGGGCGCCATGCCGCAGGCGAGAGCGACAGCGGCACCCCCGGAGGAGCCACCACAAGTTTTGCTCAGGTCGTAGGGATTGAGGGTTGCGCCGAAGATGGTATTGAAGGTCTGCGAGCCCGCGCCGAATTCAGGCGTGTTGGTTTTACCCACGATGATGGCGCCGGCGCGCCGCATCCGCTCGACAACCATGTCATCTTCCGTGGGAACGTAGTCCTTGAAGAGCGGTGAGCCATAGGTGGTGCGGATGCCGCGTGTGTCGAAGAGGTCCTTGTGGGCTACTGGAAGGCCGTGGAGCGGGCCAAGCTGCTCGCCACGCGCCTGCATTTCGTCGGCGCGGGCGGCGGCTTCGGCGGCCTTCTCGGTTACCAGGGTGACGATCGCGTTCACCGTGGGATTGACGCGGCCGATCTGCTTGAGGTGTTCGGAGAGTGCTTCGCGCGCGGAGAGCTTTTTCGCGCGAATGAGCTGGGCCATCTCGACAGCGCCGGTGAAGCACAGCGGGGAAGCCACAGACCCGGATCGCAAAGGACCGGGGGCGTGGAGAGAGATGGCTGCTGTTTCTGTCATCGTTTCGCGGCGCATCGCCTTGTCCGGAACCATGTGGATGACTTTATCATCCGCCGTGGATCGCAATGTGCATTTCCGTTTTTTCGTGGAGCTGTTTATCGCAGCGGCTGCCAATCGCGACATGACGCAAACGCGCATAGAACTGAGAGGATTCGACACCACTGCGAGTTTCGCGAAAACCTACTGCTGTTTTATCGGCAATACCACCGCCATGCGGATTACCGCATCGAGCTGTTTGATTATGCACCCTGATACTATAGCCGGGAATGAGCAACACAGGGTTCCTTCAGACATTTCTTCCTTTCCTGTTCATGTTCTGGTGGGCCGCCGCTTTGGCGCAGGCGCAAACCCAGATGTCTGTGGCTGGCCTGCAAGCTGCGGATGCTCTGGGTCGAGATCTCTTCGTGCAATCGGGATCCACGGGGATGGTGCTGGTGGTGGTTCAAGGGAACCAGGTGTTCTTTCGCGGATATGGCGAAACCGCGCCCAATTCCCATCAGGCTCCGACGCAGGATTCTTTTCTCCGACTTTGCTCGCTGACCAAAATCTTTACCACGGACGTGCTCGCCAAGCTCGTCGCCGACAAGACCGTCCAGTTGGACGATCCGCTGCAACGTTTCGCGCCGCCGGGCGTTCATGTGCCGCAACGGAATCGCCCCATCACCCTGCTCGACCTTGCGACCCACACATCGGGGCTTCCGCGAGAACTGGGATCGACGCCTCCGCAAATGGCTCACTTCACTTTTCCCGGCTTTCGCACGCGTTGGCGCTGGCTCTCGAATGAGCATCTGCGCAGCACTCCGGGCACTGCCGCGCTCTACTCCAATGTGGCATTTGATTTTCTCAGCGATGCCCTGCAATCCGCCGCTCACAAGCAGTACGCGGCGCTTCTTGCGCAATGCACGCTTAACCCGCTGCACATGCAGCAGACAACTTTCTTTCCCAATGCCGGGCAGTGCAGCCGGCTGCTCGCCGGATCGCATGACGAAAGGGCTTGCAGCGTCACCGAAGCCACTGCGGGAAGTTCCGGCCTCTACTCGACTGCGGCTGACATGACGATTTGGCTCAAGTACCTGCTTGGCAGCGGAGGACCTCTTCTACCAGCACAGAGCGAAGCCGCGCAGGCCATCTATCTTGCGCCTTCGAAGCTCGTGCGGCAACGGGGGTTGGATCATGCAGGCGAGCCAACAGGCATTGGCCTCGGATGGATTCATATTTTACCGGTTGAATCCCCGTCGCACATCGTCGAAAAGACCGGCGGGGGAGCAGGTTTTGAAACCTATATTGCGATCAATCACTTTCGCCGCACCGCCATCTTCTTCGCGGCGACCGATGGTCCCGTGGATACGCACCTGAATCTGTTCAATGCCGCCAACAAGCTATTGCTGGCCGTGGCTGGTCTGCCGCCGCTGCCGCCGCCGTCGCCCAAACTGGTAAGAAGGCGCAGGCGCAGGCCTCCGCATTCATAGCCTGCATTCAATGCACCCCGGTCCGCTGAGGCAACATCGCTCCTTTGCGGTCTACGCGCAAAGGCCATATCTTGATTTCCGGAGCACGACTCAGAGAGGCTGCCATCGTCGGGTCTGACTGCGGCAAACGGGAACTGTCGAGTCAAAAATGCGTCTATAATTTAACCGCACCTTTTCTCTGTCTCTCTCACCAACCAGGAGAACGCCCGATGATGGAACGTTTTTGTGTTGTGCTGCTGTTGCTTTTCGCAGGCTCACCCGTGTTCGCGCAGAATTACGACGTGGTGATCCGCGGTGGCCGCGTCATAGACCCTGAAACGGGACTCGATGCCATTCGGAACGTCGCCATTCAGGGCCGGACCATCGCCGCAGTCAGCACCGCAGAGATGCAGGGAAAGACGTTGATTGACGCCACCGGGCTGGTGATTGCTCCGGGTTTCATCGATCTGCACCAGCATGGGCAAGAGCCCGAGCAGTACCGATTGAAGGTGTTCGACGGTGTGACCACCGCACT
>JASHUH010000193.1 GCA_030040115.1 Acidobacteriaceae bacterium
GAGGCCGCCGGGCATCAAGAGACCAGCATTGGGGCCGGAAAGCTCGAGATGCACCACCAGGGGGACGCCGGCGACCTGGATGGGCGTATTGGCGATTTCCAATGGGTAATCGAGCCGCTCGATGCTTCCTCCGCTTGCCACATGGCCTTTGCCCAGCAAATGGAAGATCGCCCATGGCCCGGTGAACTGCAAGGGAAGGCTGCCGGAGCCGTAGTTGGCGGTCAAGCCCGCTTGCTGGCTGTTCGCCAACGACCACGTGAATTGCTTGGATACGTCTGAGCCGGTGAGATTCTGCGCGTCCACCTGAAAGGTGACGCTTTGAATCCCTTTGGCGGGCAGGATGTGCACCGCGAAGGCGAGGCCACCTGAGCCGCCCGAAGGGTAGAGCAGCGCTGAGAGCCCGGCGGCGCGATTGAAGAACTGCAGGAAGGCGGGATTGACCTGCATAGGCGCACCGGTGACGGGAACCCAGGTGGAGCCCTGCTGGACCAGGAGGGGCTTGAGCGTGGCGTTGTAGAACTGCCAAAGCGACCCGGAGCCGGGCTGCAGCAAAGCCGCCACTTCAGCCGGTGTGGCGTCGACCGTTGCGCTTGGCGAGAAGGGGAACTTGGTCATCACCTGCGAGAACGCGGAACAGAAGCCGGCTCCGCCGGCATTGGCCTGGGCCGGCGCGCGGCCGCGCACCACTTCGTCCACGGAGTTGATGGGGGCCTGCATGAGCGCCAGGACGGTCTGATCGACGTGGGCCTGGGGATCGAGCGTGAAAGCCTGAGCGCTTTGGCTGGCCGCGGTGTGCGCCGCGGTCGACGCGGTGATGATGGGGGTCACGGCGGCGGGATTGGCGGCCGCGGTGGGATCCTGGGCCACCTGCGCAACCGCGGCCTGCAATCCGAGCAGGCCGTTGACGTAGTTCGTGTTTCCCGGGCCGATGAACTTATCGACGCTGGTCGGCGCAACGAGCGCCTGCGCGGGCTGGAATTCCTTAGCGATGTCCGGGTTGGCGACGGCGGTGTTGTGGGAAACAAGGTAGAAGAGCTCCAGCAGCGGCGAACTGGGATTGGACAGCAGTTGCAGCTTGGCGCCGGCGTCGGCCAGGCTGCGATATTTGACCACCTGGGCGGAATGGAGGAAGGCGCGCCATTCGGACTGGTAGTCGCCAATGTAACGCGTGGTGAGCTGTTGGGTCAGGTTGGCGCTGTTGAGCGTCGGCGGCGCCTGGTTGCCGAGCACCCACACCTCGCCGCTGTAGTAACGATCGGGGTGCTGGATGGCGTCCTGCATGAAAGCGAACCCCGAGTTGGTATACGCTCCGTTGACAAGGTGCGCGTCGACGACGGTGGCCGATGAGCCGGGATATATGCGATTGAAATCGACCGAGGACGCCGCTTTACCGGCGGCGGCGATCATTTGCTGATAGATGCGCTCGAAGCCTCCGAAGGTGGCGAGGTAGGTGCGCGCATGAGTCACCGCGGAGCTATCGGCGGCGATGGAGTACGGGTTGTTTTGCGGGAGTTCGGCGGCGTAGAACTCGAACTGTTGATCGGCGAGCTGCTTTTGCTGCTCGGTATCGGGAACGCGCCCGTTTTCCCAATATTGCGTGAGCACCGGGGCCAGAAAGTCAACCGTGCTCTTCTCCGGATTGGAGGTGGTGATGAGATAAGCCTTGAGCGGATTGTATGCGGCTGAATAATCGGCCCCCGGCGCCGAGGTTGCGGGCAGGGCGTTGAGGGCCGAGACCAGGTCCGCCTGAGTGTTGGCCAGCAGGAGGCGGCGAAAGCGATCGAAGTAAATGCTGCGCGCCGCGGGAAGCAGGCTGCCACCGTGATAGAGGCCGAAGCGATACATCAGGGGTGGTCCGTTGCGCTCATAGCCTTCAAGACGCACTACCACCGCACGGAGTTGGTCAAGTGAGGCGAGACTCTGCGTACTGGCTAGGGTGGCGGGTGGAGTTGTCGTGGAAGGCAAGGCGTCGGCGGCCGCGACGACGGTGTGCTCGAGGCGGGAGTTGTTGGCCCAGGAGGCAGTGAGGCACAAAGCGTAGACGAGCAGCAGCGCAGAGGCCGAGGCGAAAACGACGCGGCGGAGACGATGGGTTCGGCGGCTGTCGCTGGTAACAGCGAGGGCGCTGCGGTCCTCGAGAATGACGTTGGGAAAAAGCCGGGGCAGGAAACACCACTGGGCCTGCTTGCGGGCGACGGTTTGGGGCGCTTGCGCGACCGCCGCGGCTCGCACCTGTTCGGCCGAAAACATGCGGGTGGCGCCGGCGCCGGCAGGCGCGGCCTGGGGCGCGTGCGCAGCGGCGGCGACGAGCTCTTCAACCACGTGGGCGCGTACGCCGGTGCAGTAAACGCCCCGGAGGTAGGGGTTCGCGTTGAGATGACTGGGCCGCGCCAGCTCCACCAGGTAAGAGGCGAGATTATTGCGCAGCTTGCGGAATTCGCGCGGGAACTCGTAGACGGAATCGATGTTGCGCTGATCGTTTTCTCGGGAGAGCAGCTCGAGGCGGAATTCTCCCAGGGCGAACAGTATGCGGTCAAGCGCGGAAGTTACGGCGCTCATGGCTTTTTCCGCATAGAGGCCACTGGAGACGGGGTGGCGGGGAAAGGCCATGCCCAGCGGTTGGGCGACCTCTTCGTTGGAGAGATTGCGCACGAACTCGGAGAAGTGCGGGATGCGGTCGAGCTTGGTCAGAATCACGTACACCGGCACTTCGGTCCCCAACTGCTGGGCGAGGTCGCGGAGCATCTGGTTGGTGGAGTGGGCGGCCGCGCCGGCCGCATCGGCCGCGCCGGCGCCGAGAAACTGCTCGCTGCTGACGCAGACCACGGCCGCGCGCACCGGAGCCTGCTTGCCGATGGCGGAGCGGATGGCCTTGGGCCGGGTTTTGCGGATCAGGCGCTGCCAGAGCCCAGGGTTTTTGCGCACTGCGTCGCCGCTTTCGACGAAGACCGAAGCCTGCGTGTACCAAAGATTGGCGACCGGAGTGGCGACGACGTCCTGATCGCGGTAGATCTGGCCGGCGAGGAGTTCGGGATCGAAGCCGGATTTAATGACCGCGGTGGTTTTGGCGGAGTTGCCGTCGCCAAGGATGTAGAGCAGGGGCAGAGTTTCAACGGATTTGGGACCGGTGCGCTGGGCGGCGGCCAAGCGCTTTTCGGCGTCGCGCAGCAGGGTGTCGAGATCGGAGCCGCCAGGCAATTTTAACGTGGCCGCATCGCGCCGCTTTTCCTTGAAGTAGAAAAAGAGAATGACGCCGGCGGCGACGGCTCCGAGCAGCACCAGCAGGATGCGCAGGGCGAGGAGCGCGGTTCCGGCGACGCCGAGCAGCGGACCAGCGATCCAGGCGAGCACGATGGACAGAATCAAGATCAAGGCAGAGACAAAAATGGGCAGCACGGCGAGACTCCTATTGCGTGGTCAATCCGGCATTCTGGGCCTGCGCCGCTCCGGAGCCGAGCATGAGTTCGTATCCGCCGAAGGCGACAACCACGAGGCCGGCCAGCACGCAGGTGGCGACGAGCAGGGCGTGCGTCCAGGGGTCGCGACCGCGGGCGGGGGGCACTTCCGGCGCGGGAACGGGCGGGATGAGGCAGGCAGGCCCGCGGATGCGTTCGATTTTGCCGCGCGCCATGCGCAGCAACTGGTGCAGTTCACCGGAGTCGCCGAGAGCGTAGCGGCCCCGGTAACCCATCTGCAGGCAAAGGCAGTGTAATTCGAGCGCGTCGGCGGTTTCAGAGGAATCCTGGGCGTTGAGGAGGGCTTGCAGGTTGCGGAAAAAGGCTTCACCGGCGAGGTGCCCGCCGAACAATTCCTCTTGCAGCGGGCGCCGCGCCCAATCGGTGAACACCGGGCTTTGCAAATTGAGCACGCTCTCGTCGAGAAAAGCGACGGCGGCGAAGACACCCATCTGCACGGTATCACTGGAGTAGCCCAAGGCGCGCGCCTCCTGCATCGCCGATTGCAGGGAACGGCGCATTTGGGCGCGAAAACTCTCGGAATCCTGAACCTGCTGGCGTTGAAAACGGACGCGCACGATCGCGGTCAAGGCTTCCTGGAAGCAAAGGGCAAGATTGTTCACCTGGTCGGTGCTCATGACGATCGCTCCACGATCACGGTAAGGTCGAATTCGGGCTTGGCGATTTCCCCGGGGATGTAGATGCCCACGTTGCGGGTCTGCTGGATGTGCTCCCAACAGGGGCCGGTGGTTTCTATGGCGAAGTATTGCATATCGGCCTCGGCGCGCAGGGCGGAGGGTGGCACGGAGAGATGGTTGAGCGTCATGCCGGGCAAGGCGCGCTTGACGAGTTCGGGCACGAATTTGAGCGAGCACACTTTGACCAGCTTGGGAACCAGCCTGAGGAGGTCCGACTCGCCGAGAGTCGAGCGCACCCCCAAGACCCAGCGCGCGTGGCGGAAGCAGCGCTCATCGCGGACGTCGGCGCCGTGGATGTAGGGCTCGACAGGGTGGAAGTCGAGCGAAACCGTGTTCGACGGCACTACGATTTCGAGATGGCGGCGGATGTGCGCGTCGAGAGCGCGAAACGCAGGGCCAGGGTTGCGGTGATCGTAGGCGGGAAGCTGGCGGGGGTCGGAATCGACGGCGAAGGTGCACAAGGCGCCGGCCAGCCGCGAGAGCTCGACGTAGACGTCTTCGGGATGAGCGTGGCGGGTGTTGGTGAGATGTTGAAGAGGCGGAATAGCGCTGTGCAGGGCGTGCAAAAACCAGTAATTAGCCACATCGAGCGCGGCCGTGCCGGCCTCGAACCTACCCTGGCGGCGGGCGCTACGAGCGATAACGGCGCTTTTCTCCCCGATGGCGTCGAGCAGCCGGCGCACCAGCAGCGTGAGAGTTTCACTGGCGCTGATGCGCAAGCAGGGCGGGACGAAATCTTCGTCTGCGACCAACTGCCCGCGGCCGTCGCGCAGCACTTGCGCAAGGGGAATGGAGAGCAACTCGGGAGTGAGTTCGGCTTCGGTCATGAGGCGGATGTTTTTCTGGCCAAGATCGATCTCGCGCTCGTCGATGCCGTTGGTCTCGTCGCGCAGCAGGCGCTGCATGCGGGCAAAGCGGCTGCTATTGGGCGAAGCGGCCAGGTCGCAGTCGAAGCCGTTGTCGCGCCGGCGGGGAACGGTGAGATAGACCGGAAGCATGGCGTCGGTGGAAGGGAAGACATCGAGCAAATTGCGGATGGGCGGAGGCGGATCGGAGTTCGGCAGTTCGAAGGCCAGGCCATCCGGGAAGATTCCCGAAGCGTGCAGAAGGGATGCAGTCCCATTGCGCAGGGCTTTGGGATCGAGTTCGGCGTGCAGCAATCCCCATGGCTCGGGCCACAGGCTGGCGGCGAGAAAGGCGATGGAATCTTCGAAATACCGGCTTTGCGTCTGGAAATGATGAGGGCTCAGATACATGCCTTCGGACCAGACGACCCGCGAGAGGAATTTCATAGCAATAAGGGCTGGTGGCAATGGCGCCGGTGAGCGGACCCCAGGCCAGGTCGATTCGCCGAGCTAGCGCGCGCCGCTCCGCTCCGCAACCTGTCCTAACCTCGCTGCCATCAAGCGTGCTTGCATCGTAGGCTGCCAGCCCTTTACTGTCAAGTGAAAGCGATGTAGTCTTGGTGTCCTGAACCATGCACTGAACAGGGAAGCGGGGTGGTAGTCGATGAGTGCGTCCAGAAGCCCGTTCGATAAGCCGGATCCACGGGGGGCGGATCGGCC
>JASHUH010000003.1 GCA_030040115.1 Acidobacteriaceae bacterium
CGCACCGCCTTGAAGAATGCTGGAAGGATCGAAGCATGGCCGGAGAGCCTACGGGTGCGGCAGTTCCCGGGGTTCGCAACCGAGTTCGTTTGAACGACGCCTCGACAGCAGATCGGCACCGAAGGCGACTGGGTCCGTTATTGTCCCCGTAGCTGCCGTTGAAACCAGTCCACATGAAAACTTGCTGCGCCCGCCAACGACTTGTGCCATGCTGGGATTAACCATGTCAGCCGCCGAATACGACGTCTTCCTCAGCCACGCCTGGGCGGATGGCGAGTTTCCACAGCAGATCGCCGACGCGCTCACCAAGGCCGGGCTGCGGGTATGGTTCGACGCAACCGAGATCGGCGATTTTGGCAGCATCACACGCGCGGTGACCGAAGGACTGGCGAGGTCGAAGGCATTCGTGGCCTACTATTCCAAGACCTATCCTCTTCGCCGCGCCTGCCAATGGGAACTGACGTCCGCTTTCCTCGCGGCGCAAACCGAAGGTGACCCGCGACGGCGTGTGCTGGTCTTGAACCCCGAGAACGGAGCCGACCATATCCATCCTATCGAACTCCGCGACGCGAAGTTCCGCAAAGCGCCAACCACTGACGGCGAGATGCAGCGACTGGTCCAGGCCGCCGCCAAGCATGTTCGCGAACTCAGCGCTCCGCTGGCTGACATTCATCCGCTCACCGCACCGAACTGGCACGGCATGAACCCTGTCGGTTCAACCCACTTCGTCGGTCGGCTGAAAGAAATGTGGGAGCTGCACTCGCTGCTGCATGCCGGGGATGTAGCGCAGATTACCGGCGCAGCCGCTGCCACAGGCGGCATCGGGCAACTGCAGGGGCTGGGCGGAGTGGGCAAGTCGCTGCTGGCGGAAGAGTACGCCCTGCACTTTGGCGCAGCCTATCCCGGCGGCGTCTTCTGGCTGCGCGCCTACGGCAACGACGATTCCAAGGCCGCCTTCGGGCCGCAAGAGCGCGACACGCTGCGCGCCGACCAGATGCTCCGAATGGCTGAGTGGCTAGGCATCGACACCCAGAATCTCACGGCAGAACAAATTGAGGGCGCACTGACCCGCAAAATCGGGAGCGAAGGCAAGCCCTGCCTCTGGGTGGTGGACGACGTGCCGAACGGCTTGAACGGCGATGCGCTACGGCGCTGGTTTGCGCCGCACTCGTTGGCGCGAACGCTGATCACCACACGGAGCCGTGAGTACGGCTCGCTGGCCAGGGGCATTGACCTTTCCATGCTGACGCCGGATGAAGCGTATCTACTACTGACGTCGCGGTGCGCTCCCGTGGGCCAAGACAAAGAGGTGCGGCTACTGGCGGAGGACCTGGGACGGCACGCGCTAGCTCTGGATGCAACTGCTTCGGCGCTGCTGTCCTACAGCGGTGACGAACCATACCGCAAATTCCGGGAGGAGTTGTCGAGCCGGGACGACGACGCGCTGGAGCTATCCGCCGAATTGGCGGACGCTCTGCCCAATGGTCACGAAAAAAGCATCGCGCAGACCATGCTGCGAAGCATCCGCAACTTGGGCGAGGAGGGGCTCGACTTCCTGCGCCTCGCCTCTGTGATGGCGGTTGCGCCCATTTCGGCGTCGCTGGTCGCATCAGTGTTAATGGAGGTTGACGGTCTCAACCGCGATGAAGCCGAGCAGCGCCAACGCCTGGCATTTCACGATGTGACAAAGACGTCCCTGGCGGAGGTTGCCGGTGAGAAGCGGGATGCGCGAACCGTGCATACGCTGGTTTCCCGCGCCGTGCGCTTCCACGAGAAAGCTTCGCTGCAGCGCACGCAGGCTTTACGGGAAGCGGCAGTTAAGTCGCTTCGGTTTGGAATCGCTCCAATGGCTGATGAGCAGAGGCTGCATAAGCACATTGAATTCGATGTGGCGCACGCGCGACAACTGGCCTCAATTCCGGCGAGCGTATCTGAGGCCAATCTTGTCCACTGGGTGGGGCGATATGACTTCGAGCGCCGAGCCTACGCCTCGGCGCGAGCGCTCATCGAGCGCGAGCTTCAATTCCGCCGGAATCACCAAGGGCCCGAGCACCCGGATACGCTTGTCTCGATGCACGTCCTTGCGGCGACTCTACGGGCCCAAGGTGAATTATCTGGTGCGCGCAAGTTGCTCGAAGAAGTGCTCCCAGTTTTCTGTCGTGTGCAGGGGCCCGAGCACCTGGATACGCGCAAAGCAATGAGCAATCTTGCGGAGACTCTAAGGTGTCAAGGAGATTTGGCTGGTGCGCGCATGCTTCAGGAAAAGATACTCGAAATCCACCGCCGTGTGTTGGGGCCCGAGCACCCGTATACTTTCAACTCGATGTTAATCTTGGCGGAGACTCTAAGGGACCAAGGAGATTTAGCCGGGGCGGACAACCTGAAGGAAGAGGCGTATGCAAATCGCCGCCGCGCTCCGGGCCCGATACCCCGTATACGGTGTTGACCCTTTCGGGCGACGGCGATTTAGCCGGGGCGCGCTAGCCGCAGGAAGAGGCGCTCGAAATCCGCCGCCGTGTTCGGGGGCCCGAGCACCCGGATAACTCCATCTCTGCGTGGAACCTGTTCCGCACGCTTCAGAACTTGGGCCAGGGCGAGACCGCCAGGGTCACTCTAAACCGCGACCTGCTGTGGCTGCTCGACCGCGACCCGGGCACCCTCAGTGCCGACCAGCGCAAACTCCGCGAATACGCGGGCCGGGCCGCCAAGAATTACCTGCCGAGGCGAAAGGAGGTTTCGTTCGGAAGCGGAACTCCGGGTGCCCCATGGCCCGCAATTCCTGGAGCACCATGTTTCATAAAGGGTAAAATTTGAGAATTCGCGCTACGCTTAGAGCAGCTTGAAACGTAGCGGCAAAACAGACGCTTCCACAGCGCTATTGTTTCAACAGCCCCCGGCAGGTTTCGCCCTTCCCTTGCTCCGCACCTCGCTGCTATCGTCTGCTCATCAACCACTTTCACGGTGACTTAAATTGAGTGTCTCCATCAAACGGATAACAGAAAACGATTGGCAAGACCTGCGATCAATGCGCCTCAAAGCCCTTCAGTCCGATCCTGGGGTATTTGGCTCTAACTATCAAAAAGAAGCTGCGATGACCGAAGCCGAATGGAAAAGCTGGCTTCAGACAGACGATGCCGCCATCTTCCTAGTGTATGAAGATGATGCCGCACCTATCGGCATGACCGGAATTGCGGTTGATCGAGGCGACCCATCAAAGAGAAGAGCAGTTCTATGGGGTTCGTAGCTTGAACCGCGAACCCGAGGAAGGGGTTTTTCGAAGGTGATGCATCAGGCGCGAATAGCGTGGGCAACGGAACACCCCACCATAGAAACCATAATCGTTTCCCATCGCGCCTCAAATCTCTCCTCCAAGCATGCAAATCAAAAGCATGGCTTCGTTTTTACCCATAAAGAGGAGAAAGTCTGGCCTGATGGGGCTCCCGACGAAAACATCTTTTATGTGCTCAACGTCAAACACCCGACTCCCAAATAGGGTAAATTTCGGGATTTCCGACAGAGTTCCTTTGCGAGGGCCGGGTCAGTTTTCTTTTGGGCCGACCCTGATAACGTGAGACATAATAAATTGAGCGGTCAGTAGCGGGCCGCCGATTCCTGGACATGTTTGCTGTAATCATTGCCGTCCATGCAGTTATGTTCGTCAGCGGGTTGCTCACGATTGCTTTTTGCTATGGGGCGTTTCGAGCCACGTTCTTGGTACGGGCCGGGAAGCCAGCAGACGTACGGCTTATAAATCCAACGCTCATTGGCAAAGTATGCCTCTGCTTTGGGCTGCCCTTTTT